>JAEUQN010000615.1 GCA_016789725.1 Blastocatellia bacterium
CAGCTTTCCGACGACGAACGCCTGTTCGCCGACAGCGTCTACGAGTTCGCCCACCGTGAGGTACGGCCGCTCGTGCGCGAGATGGATGAACACGCCAAGATGGCGCCGGCGCTGCTGCCGAAGCTCTTCGAACTCGGCATCATGGGCATCGAGATCCCCGAGGAATACTGCGGCGCCGGCGCCACCCTGTTCCACTCGGTGCTGGCCGTCGAGTCGCTGTCACGCGTCGACCCGGCGCTCGGCGTGCTCGTGGACGTGCAGAACACGCTCGTCGTGAATTCGTTCGTGCGCTGGGCGAAGGCCGACCTCAAGAAGCGCTACCTGCCGAAGCTGGCCGAGACCACCATCGGCGCCTTCTGTCTCTCGGAGGCCGGCTCGGGCTCCGACGCCTTCGCGCTCACGACCCGCGCGGTCGAGGACGGCGACAGCTACCGGATCACCGGCCGCAAGCTGTGGATCACGAACGGCAACGAGGCGGACCTCTTCATCACCTTCGCCACCGTGAATCCCG
>JAEUQN010000616.1 GCA_016789725.1 Blastocatellia bacterium
AAGCCGTTGCGCAGCTTCAGGCAGCACACCGTCAGCGTCGTGCCGGGAAAAACGTGGTAGTCCTCGCCTGTAATCACGGCGTCAATCTTTTCCGGCGAGAGGCGCGGCGCGTTCAACCCCTTGGCTTGAATCTCGGCTTCAATCGCTTGTTCGTCTTTGCTCATTTGTGGCTCCTGAAAAACCGTGCCTTTCATCGGGCGTCACGGCTAACCCGTCATTCCGCAGGACGCCCCGCGATAAAGCTGCGGGTCGCCTGTGAATTCATGCGTTAGGGGGCTCCATCATCCCCATGTCCTCAAGCACCTTGGCTGTCGAAACGTAGATGGTGTCGTCGCCCTTGTATTGGCCGCCGCTAATCTCTGTTAGTTGCCCAAGGTTGTTGGCCCGTTGTTGCGCCAGGAACGCCATCACGGCAATTTCGCGCGGCTTTGCCGGGTACGTTGTCTCAACAACATGGTTGAGCGCTCCGCTTTGCACTCTGTATTTCGGCATCAGTCATTTCCTCCTGT
>JAEUQN010000617.1 GCA_016789725.1 Blastocatellia bacterium
CCAGATTGGCCAGATAGCGGCCGGCCTCCTCGGTGATGTGCGCCGAACTGATTTCCCAGGCACGGCTGTAGAACCCGGTCTCGAAGCGCAGGCGGCGTACCACCTCTCCCGCGGCTTCCTCGGAGTAGGTGTCGCCGACGTGCAGCGGCTTGCCGGCTTCTTCGGCCATGACGGCGTAGACGAGGTTTCGGGCGATGCCATGGCTGGGGCACTGCGCGTCCAGCTCGGGCGGCACGTTCTGGCCTTCCGTGATCAGCGCGAAGTCGTCGCAGAAGACGCAGGCATGGCGCTCGGCCTGGCTGTCCAGCAGGTGCGACTGCGAGACGTGCAGCGGCAGATAGCTCAACGGGCAGTCGTCGTCGTAGGAAATCGCCAACAGCCGCTGCACGGACAGGCCATCGTAGCCGCGGACGAAGGGGTTTTCGGAATGGGACATGGGATTCCTCCAGCAGAGGATGGCCGAGGCAATCCCCTGCCGGGGATTGAACCCCAGCGAGTGGATGAAGTGG
>JAEUQN010000618.1 GCA_016789725.1 Blastocatellia bacterium
ATCATGGTTGCCGGAAATCTGCTGGCCGTTTGCGAAACGCTGACCTTCGCCAAAAAAGCCGGGCTGGATTTGAACACCGTTCATCAGGCACTGACCGGCGGCGCAGCCAATTCCTGGTCGCTGGAAGTGCTCGGCAAAAAGATGATCGAGCGAGATTTCAAACCGGCGTTTATGGTCAAGCTGCAACAAAAAGATTTGCGATTGGTACTGGGCGCGGCGAATGCGAGCCACACACCTTTGCCAGCGGCGGCGCTGGCTCATCAAATGCTCGCCGCCGTCGAAGCCGAAGGCCGCGGCGATGACGGCACACAAAGTCTGGTCAGGATTTTCGAAAAGATGGCTGGGTTGTAAAAATCAAAAGGCAAAAGGCAAATATCAAAAGTGAAAAGGCCGCCCACTAACAGCGACCACTTTTGCTTTTTGATATTTGCCTTTTGATTTTCTGTCAGTAGACATCCAGGTCGTTTCCGAACACCACTTTGCCTGAATATCCCTTCGCGATTTCTTCC
>JAEUQN010000619.1 GCA_016789725.1 Blastocatellia bacterium
CTTGTTCCAACGTCGGGTGAGCAACCCGGCTTTCCGTGAACTCGCTGCCAAGAAGCCTGTACCGGGCCTTGAACCGTTCACGAAAATCAATCTCGGCCTTACCCACCTCAAAGGAAACTGAAATGAGCCGTGTAGCAAAAGCCAAATCGACCGCTGTCGTCACCCAGGACTTCGCTAAGGAACTCGAAGACCTTCGCGGTCGCCTCGCTGCTCCGAGCGGTGACAAGATCAAGGTCGACAACAAGCAGTTCAAGCTGCCCAACGGCGACACCAGCGATCTGTTGACCGGCATCATCGTCGACTTCGTCTACTACAACGCGTACTACGACGCGGCGTTCGACCCGAACAACATCACGCCGCCCACGTGCTTCGCCATCCACCCCGATCCTTCCGGCGCCACCCCAAGCCCCAACAGCCCCGAAGTGCAGGACGCGTCGTGTCAGGTGTGCTGGGCCAACCAGTTCGGCTCTGCCGGCAAGGGAAAGGCGTGCCGCAACAGCATCCTGG
>JAEUQN010000061.1:0-17615 GCA_016789725.1 Blastocatellia bacterium
GCTCTAAGTCTGTAGATTTAGGTCGTAAGTTGTTTGAGAAGGAAGCAGCGCGCCTCCAGCTAAAAGCCAAAAAAATTCTGGATGATGACCAGATCACGCGCGTTTTGAGCGATCACGGCTTTCACAAAATCGAAGATATGTTCGCGGCCATTGGCTATGGCAAACTCGCGCCTCGCACGGTCCTCATACGATTCGTGCCCTCAGAAAAACTCGCCGCGATAGAGGAAAACAAGCCGACCCGTTTGCAAAAAGTTAGCGAGGTCGTCAAACGCGCGCTCCGTCTGGGCGAAGACCGCATTTCCGTCAAAGGCATTGATGATGTCATGGTCTACCGGGCCAGATGTTGCAGCCCGATTCGTGGTGAACCCGTGGTGGGCTATATCACCCAGGGCAAGGGCGTCGCAGTTCATGCCAAACGCTGTACGAATGCGGCGAATTTGATGATTAACCGCGAACGCATCGTGGATGTAGATTGGGTGGGAACGGATAATACTGCTGGCTCATATGCCGTAAAACTGGCGGTTACGACCGAAGACCGCCAGGGAATGCTGGCCGATTTGACGCTGGCGATTGCGGGCATCAAAACCAATATTCGGGATGTCCATACTGATGTTTTCAATAACGGAAGCGCGCGCATTGATGTCGTGGTCGATATTTCGGATGTGAAACATCTGGAACGCGTCATCGGGGCAATTAAAGGCGTGAGCGGCGTCATTGATGTCGAACGCGCAGGCACTTAAACACCAGGCAATGGAGATTGAGAAGCACGCAGCTTCGCTTCTTCCATCCAGTCTTGCTCTCCGGCATTCCGCGCGGGTACTCAAAATATTTGCGTGCAGCCTTACTTGAAAAGGTCTTTTGCAGTACAATCGCGCCTTACTTTTTATCACGTCAACATATAAAACCGACATGGAAGCAATTCAGACCGACCAAGCACCGCTCGCTATTGGCCCATATTCACAAGCAATCAAAACCAATGGATTTGTATTTCTGTCGGGGCAAATTCCCCTTGTTCCCGAAACGATGCAGGTCATTGAGGGCGACATACAAGCACAAACTGACCGCGTGTTTGCCAACATCGCCGCCGTGCTGGTCGCCGCCGGATCATCGCTAGACCGAGTTGTAAAAACCACCGTCTTCCTCGCGGACATGAATGATTTCACCGCGATGAATGAAATTTACGCGCGTTACTTTGGCGATCACCGCCCTGCGCGTTCGACTGTACAGGCGGCGCGACTTCCGCGTGATGTTCGCGTCGAAATCGAAGTCATTGCCCTGGCCTAAGCCGGAGCGTGAGCCTGAATCGAAACGACAAACCAGGGTTTGTCAGATATTTTTTGAGGAGCAAAATTATTGTGTCGAAGTTCAAGACCCCGATCCTAACCCTTTCCCTTTTTCTCTCTTCCCTGCTGGTCGTCTCTTGCGGACAATCAGGTACTACATCATCGTCGTCAGGCAGCAAAGGCGAAGCAGCGGCGGTAGTCAACGGCACAAAAATCACCATCGCCGAAGTAGATCGCGTAACCACCGAGCAGGCACAAGGTCAGCAAAATCAGCTTTCGCAACTTGAGCTGGCAGCCGCCCGATTGCGCGTACTGGAAGGGTTGATCACAAATGAAATCCTGTATCAACAAGCGAAGAAAGATAACCTGCTTCCCGCCGACAAAGATATTGATTCGTTCATTCAGCAAAGCAAAGCCGACAGCGGAATGACCGAAGAGGCTTTCCAAAAACGCCTCAAAGAAACCAATCAGAGCGAAGCCGAGTTTAAGGAAGATATCCGCAAGCAAATGGCGATCAAGAAGCTCGACGAAAACATCAGCAACCAAATCAAGGTTTCTGACCGCGAAGTCGAGGAAGCCTTCAAGGCGTCGCCGCCCGTTGCCCCCGCTGGCATTGCGCTCTCGGATATTGTCGTTGACCCGCAACAAAACTTTCAGGGCAGCGATCCGAACGATGCCAAAGGCGAAGTCGAAGCCAAAAACAAGATTGATGCGATTTACACACAACTAAGAAGCGGTTCCGATTTTGCCACTATTGCCCGCGTTCGTTCCGAAGACCAGAGCGCCACGCGCGCCGGAGATTTAGGCTTCATTCCAAACGAGCAAATTCAACAATCATTCGGTCCGTTTGCCGCCAAAATCGCGGGACTCAAAGAGGGCGAATATACTGAGCCACTGAAAGAGTCCAATGGCCGGTGGCATATTTTCAAAATGACGGGCAAGCGCACGGAACCCCGTCAACTCACCCTGGATGACCCCGAAGTCAGAAAGCAAATCGCGGATCAAATCCGTAGCCAACGCGCCAGCCTGTTGTCACAGGCATTGCTGGCGCAGGCACGCAACGAGGCTAAGGTCGAAAATTATCTGATTAGCGACTTGATTAAAAATCCCAATAGCTTAGGCGTTTTGCGCCCGGTCACACCAGCCGCAGCCGCGTCACCTGCCGCCTCTGGTTCCCCTGCCGCAGCTACTTCGCCCGCCGCGAAGCCAAGTGCATCCGCCGCCGCCAGTACTTCGCCAAGTGTAGCGGCCTCACCGAAGAAATAAATGCTGTTTCGATTAGCTGAAGTCTCGAAATCCTACGGAGCGCAAGAGGTCTTGCGCTCCATTAGTTTTCAGTTCAATCCCGGCGAGCACGTCGGATTGGTCGGTCGCAATGGGGCGGGCAAGACGACCTTGCTGCGATTGATCTCCGGCACTGAATCGCCCGACAAGGGAACCATCGAACGGATGCGCGGCTTTCGCTACGGCATCCTTGCGCAACACGTCGAATTCAAGGACGCAACAACCGTGATGGATGCGGCGCTTGATGTGTTCAGTGAGCTGCAACAGCTCGAAGCCAAAATGCGCGACCTCGAACACGCAATGACAGAGGTCACGGGCGACGAATTAGATCGCGTGATGCACGATTACAGCGAAGCGCAACACGCCTATGAACACAACGGCGGTTTCACCTATCACGCCCGCGCCGAGTCCGTTTTGCAAGGCTTAGGGTTCACGAAAGACGCTTTTCAAAAGCCTGCCTCCGCGTTGTCCGGCGGTGAGAAAAATCGCTTGGGCTTGGCGCGAATGCTTCTGCTTGAGCCGGACATTTTGCTGCTTGATGAACCAACGAATCACTTGGATGTGCAAGCTGTCGAATGGCTCGAAGATTTCCTGAGCGAATATAAGTCGGCGTACATCATCATTTCGCACGACCGCTTCTTTTTAGATCACACCGTCAATCGCATCCTTGACCTCGAAGCCAAACAAATCATTAGTTACCACGGCAACTACAGCAAATATCTTGAATTGCGCGAAGAGCGGCGCGAGCAGCAGCAAAAGGCTTATGAGCAGCAACGAGAGATGATTGAGCGCACCGAAGATTTTATTCGCCGCAATCTCGCTGGGCAGAAAACCAAGCAGGCGAAATCGCGCCGCAAGATGCTCGAAAAAGTCGAACGCATCGAAAGCGTGACGAACCTCGACACTGCGAAATTCAATCTCAAGCCCGTGGCGCGCACCGGCGATTTGGTTTTAATTCTCGATAAAATTGCGGTGGGCTTCCCGACCAAAACATTAGCCAAAGACATTTCGCTCACGCTTCGTCGCGGCGAACGCCTCGGCATCATCGGCGCGAATGGCACGGGCAAAACGACATTGCTCCGAACCATCCTTGGTGAAATGCAACCGCTCGCAGGTGAATCGCGCTGGGGCACAGGCGTCAACGTTGGCTATTACGATCAACGCCTGTTGATGATTGACGAACGCAACACCGTGCTGGACGAACTGCGCACCATCACCGCCTCAACCGTGACAGATGGCGAGTTGCGCAGTTTTCTCGGTCGTTTCTTGTTCACTGGCGATGATGTTTTCAAGCCCGTTTCGGTGCTCTCCGGCGGCGAAAAAGGTCGCCTCGCCTTAGCCAAATTGATCTACTCGCGCGTCAATGTGTTGATCTTGGACGAGCCGACCAACCACCTCGACATCGCCTCGTGCGAAGCGTTGGAAGACGCACTGAACGATTACGACGGCACAATCATCACGGTCAGCCACGACCGCTATTTTCTGGATCGCATTGCCACCCAAATCCTGTTTTTCTCGCCCGACGGCGTAGAAGATTTCGACGGCGGCTACAGCGAATTCTACGACGCTCATCACCGCGCCAAACAACAGGAAGCTGAAGCCGCCCGCGCCGCTGCCGAAGCCCAGCGCAAAGCTGAAACTACCGCCAAACAACCCGCCAAACCCGCCAAGAAAAACAAATCCAAAGGCCCCACTGCCTTCGAAATCGAAACCCAAATCCACGCCACCGAAACCCAGATCAGCGAACTCTCCGCCTTGCTAGCGACCGAAGATGTTGCGCGCGACAAAGACCGTTTGTTTGCGCTGAGTGAGCAATACACGCAGTTGGAAGAGACGTTGCAGGAATTGTATCAGCAGTGGGAAGAAGCTTTGAGTCAGGCATAGTAATTATTTGCGATGAAGAAATGTTGAGTTAGCATGTGCTTTGGAAATCGGATGCGTGACTCAATCGCCAGATAAAAAGAGACTGGCCTAAACTGGCTGCCAGCTTGAGTCTTCAGTCGTCGAGGTAGTTGAATGAAGTGGCTTGCGACAATCACATTTATTGAAGTTATTTTGGGTTTAGCCGGAACGCTCATTGCGACATATAGACAAGAGGTTGAAAAGCTGAAAGCGAATGGCGAGACCCTTCAATTGAAAAAATGGCTTGTGCAACACCCCGTCACACTAGGATTATTGGGAACCTTCATTGCTGGGGCTGTCGGCTTAATTACCACATTCAAGCAGGAGAATGAAAAGGCCATTGAGAAAATACAAACCGCAACAAAAGAAAAGCAAAATGCTGAAGCAATAGCTAAATTTGAGCGGGAACAAAGAATAGGAACGGTTGCGCAACTTGAGCTTCAAGGCAGATTAACTGAAAAGACAGAGGAGCTAGTCGAATCACAAAAAGTCCTACGGCAAAAGAGCGAGGGAATAGCAAAATTATATCGTTCAATCGCTGAGTCTCAGCAAGAGCTAAAAGTAAAAAGCGATGAGACATCAAAACTGAATAGGGAGATTGCTGAGGCACAACGAGACTTACGCTTGAAGAGCGAAGAAATTGCAAAACTGAATAAAGAGATTGCGACCTCTCAGCAAGACTTAAAATCGGCAGTTACAGGGGGCGACAGCTTTTGTTATGCTAGGCCGGATAACATCACAAACCCCAATCCAATATTAGTGATAGAGCATTTTGGTAATTATGCCGTTCAGGACGTTTACGTGAAGCTTCTTGACGAAGACCTAGCAGATAAACTTTTGAAAGATGGCATAGGTATGGTTGCTGCGGTAGATAAGTCTAGTCTTGATCGAAATGTTGGTAATATTACTCCCTTTCAAAAACTCTTTCTCACAAATTCTGTCAGTGTAAATGAACAAAGTCGCAGGTACGGCTTTTGGTTTTACGGTAAAATGGAGTTTGGCATCAACGATTGAGGATGAAATATGTGGAGGGGTATTGGGCGATGGCAACGAAGGTAGAGGGCTTAAAAGCTGGAAAGGTACTATATGAACATGTTGATCCAGGGTATCCCCGAAACGCTAAGGGCGAAGTGGATTGGGAAATACGGTGAGAGTTTGGCTATGAAGTAATAACTAGGATTTCATTGTAGAATTAAGCGAAGCAAGGAAAATCTATGTGGGATGCAAATAAGCAGCAACAACTAAATGAGCTTCAGCAACACGCGGATGCAGGCATATTGACGCCAGAGGAAAGTCAGCAACTTTCCCAATTACTCCACGAACTAGAGCAGGAAGAATGGCGAACGCTGCGCCCTGCCTTGCAGCAAATGCGCGACGAACAAAGTCAGCTTCAGCAAGAGAAAGCTACGTTACAGACACAGAATGCGGTTCTGGCAGCTATTGGAGAGCGGCAAGCAGATTTGCTGGCACGTGCAAAGGCGCAACTAACCGCGCTACTGGCGGAACGGGTACTGCTCCAAACCCAATACGAAAATACCCTCGGTCAACGGCTGAACTAACTACGCAAAGGTTACTTGTGACAGAACAGGAAAAGCGCGAAATCGTCCGCCAGTCTTTTGGGTATTGTTGCGCATATTGCGGCGTGCATGAAAACGAAGTGGGCAGCGAATTGGAGCTGGATCATTTTCATCCTCGTGCAGCGGGTGGTTCGGATGATTTAGAGAATTTGGTGTATTGCTGTCCGGCCTGTAACCGAATCAAGAGCGATTTCTGGCCTAGTGATCCGACTGTCAGAAGGTTGCTCCATCCGCAGCGTGATGTAATTGCAGAGCATTTTCGCGAAGATACAGATGGTCGGCTCATTGCTTTGACCCAAACCGGTGCTTTTTACATTGAGCGATTGCGGCTTAATCGCCCGCCGCTGATTGCATTGCGGCAAGCACGTGCAGAACGTATCAGCCTGCGACTTGAAGTTAACGAACTACGAGTCGCACAAGCAAAACTGCAGGAACAACTTGTGGCACGCGATGAGCAAATCAACGAGATTGTTGCCCAGTTAAATCGTTTGTTGAGTAACAATGGATAGAACGACGAAGCAGTGGCGTCATTTCTTGAGCAATCGTTTCATCAAATCCGTTACAAACCCTGGCGCAGCGTTGTAGCAATACCGCACGCGCTTCTTCGACCGAATCGTTTTTCCCACCAGCAAGTACGGTTTTTCCGGGAGTTTGCTATTCGCCAGTGGCTTCGTGTTCACGTCGTCGGGCAACGTTTGAATGATTGCGGGCAACACTTCGGACGTAATCAGGCGCGGTGATGTGACGTAGCCGATGGCTAAGGTGTCGAACGGATTGAAGCCGTCTACGCCGATGTCGCGTTGCCATTTCTTCAGCCAATCGGTTGCGGGCGCGTGCAGGAATTTCGTGGCTTCATTGCCGTTGGCCCAGCGTTGTAGTTCGGCTTCGCGTAGCCAGACTTTCGAGGAGACTTCCCACGGGGCTAAGACAATCGGAACGGATGACTCCAGTAGCACCTGAAAGCCCAGAGCGTCCAATTCAAAATTGAAATCGCGGAACGGAGCCTTTTGATCGGGCTTGACGACAAAGTGTTGATTCGGGCGGCGTCCGGCGACGGCGATGATTTCGATGATATTGCGATGGAGTTCGGGATGTAGCTTGAGCAATGACGCGACGTTCGTGACCGGGCCGAGGGCGAAGATAATGAGTTTTTCTTTGCGCAATGCCGCCGCCATCGCGCGCACGGCTTCGGTTTCTTCGCCGAGTTGGTTGGCGTTCGCTGCGCCGGGATAAACGCCCAAATCTTTCGGGCCAAAACGGCGCACGATTTGTTGTCCCATTGGCCACGCAATCTCAAACGGCGCATTGCCGAAGACGACGCTGACGCCGCGAATGGCGAGTTCGGGCGAATGAAAGGCTTGAATTAACGCTACGCCGTCGTCTACTTCCTGGCCGCCCATTTGCACCGAAGGATCAGTGTCAAGCCAGACGGCTTTGGATTTGGGTTGTGATAATGCGCTGAAGCTCATCAGCATCAGCATCAATAAAATCAAGGGGATCGAAGATTTCATAAGCAACCAAAATTCATAAAGACCAGCGTCAGCGGCGCGAAATATTTATAGTTTTGACAAGACAGCAACTCAAGCCAAAATCCATTCGCGCGACAATGCTAACAATCGCGCTTTTTCCGGCAAGTCACATTCGAGCGGAAGCTGCGCGACACCGAGCAAGCGCCGCATGATTTCAACGCCCGCAAACTTCCATGTCAACGCTTCGTCGAGCGACGCGTGATATTCGTGCAACACTTGCGCGATTAACTCCGTCGGCTGCTGCGCCAGATGCAAATGCGCCAGCAGCACGCCAACATCGAATTCCGGCGGGCCAAAGAAACAGAATTCAGGATCAATCACGCGCACACCCGCTGCCGTTTGCAACCAACTACCCGGAAAATAATCACCGTGCAGCAATGCTGCCCCGTCCTGCAAATACATTGCGCCGAGTTCGCGCACGCGCTCGACATATGCGTCATCAGCTTGCAACGCACGCGCTTCGTCCATCAGTCCTGGCGTGATGGCGTCCAGATCAAGCCCGTTGTTCGCCTGCAACGGCAACTCGAAAATGTGTTGATGATTCAAGGCACGCATCGCGCGATTCGCAAAGGCCGCTTGATGGTCGAGAACGGTTTGATGCAAAGCGACGAGCCAGCGCACCAATTCCGCAAGCTGTGCTTCAATCAACACGTCACCGTGATAGAGCGTTGTGAAATCGCGGGCTGCGCCAAGGTCTTCAAGCGCAAGGATATGTGCATCAGCATCCACGCCAATCAACTTCGGCATCAGCGCGGCGATGGTCGGTTGGTTTTGTACGGCCTCGTAAAAACGGCCTTCGACGAGCGCGCGTTCCCACGGCGCGGCGATGCTTGGATATTTCTCGACCCAGGGGCGCGCTTGTTTGAGGATAAAAGAACGGGCTGAAGTTTGAATGCGCAACGTGTAATTCATATTGCCTTCGCCTGCTTTTTCGGCACGTTGCAAACATTCGTCAGACGCGAGCCAGCCACGTTGGTGCAGGTACGAAGCCAGCGCCGCCAAGTCGTCTGCGGCGAGGAAATATGCGGTCGGGTGTTGCTGTAGAAATTCTTCTTTCCTGGTCATCACAACTCACCTTGATTAAAAAGTAGCAGCGCAGTCTACGTTATCGTAGTGTGACAAAACAACGCCATCTGGCTATCGCCACCTGATGCACTGATCGTATCGCCTGCGCCTTCACAACCACCTGACAGACTGTGGCTGAACTTTTTCGCCCGCCGGCGCATTTTTTCTGCAAGAGGTTTTCTCGCTTCCGTTCAGCCATTGTCCGGCCAAGCTCAGAGTCGCCGACGCCCTTTTACATCATTGATTCAGACAAGCACAGCAGGCGCAATGTCTGCGGCTTTTTCATGGAGAAACCTATGCAACCGAAACTCAAAATTACCTTTGCCGTGCTACTCGTGATGGCGTGTGCAGCCGTGACGTGGGCCACCATTGCGCAGCGCAAACCCGTGCGAAATCCAATGGTCATCAAAACGCTCCCGGCCCAATCCACACAGGGCGAGTTGACGATTTATGACAAAGAAGGAAAGCCTACAGGCGCTTGTCCGCTCAAGCATACCGACGTCAAAGCCGATATCAGCGGCTTCCTCGTGCGCGCGACCGTGACACAGGAATTTGAAAACACCAACGATCACAAAATTGAAGCTGTCTATACATTCCCGCTGCCGCAAAATTCTGCGGTTGATGATATGACCATGCTTGTCGGCGGACGCACCGTCAAAGGCAAAATCAAGAAGCGCGAAGAAGCGAAACAAATTTACGAAGACGCGCGGCGCAACGGCAACGTCGCTTCCCTGCTCGATCAGGAACGCCCGAATATCTTCACGCAATCCGTCACGAATATTATGCCGGGCGAAAAAATTAAGATCGTGATTAGCTATGTCGAAACGCTGAAATACGAGGACGGCAATTACGAATTCGTGTTTCCGATGGTCGTCGGCCCCCGTTACATTCCGGGCAACGCGATGGGCAAGCAAGCGGGTGGCTGGGCGAATGATACGGATCGCGTCCCCGATGCTTCGCGCATTACACCGAACGTCGCCAAGCCTGGCACACGCGCGGGACACGACATTTCGGTTGAAGTTTCGCTCGACGCAGGCGTGCCGCTTGACGATGTCTTGAGCAAAACACACGAAGTCGAAATCGCTCGTAACGGCAGCAATAAAGCGGTCGTTACACTCAAGAATCTAGCGACGTTGCCGAACAAAGATTTCATCCTCAAATATGATGTCGCGGGCAAGAAAATCAACGACGCGGTGCTCACACACAACGGCGCGAACGGCGGCTTTTTTCAATTGATTCTGCAACCGCCGGATCGCCCTGCAACCGATCAAATCACGCCGAAAGAGTTAGTCTTCGTGCTCGATACGTCAGGTTCAATGTCGGGCTTCCCGATTGAAAAAGCCAAAGAAGCGATGAAGCACGCGATTGATGGCCTCAATCCGCGTGACACGTTCAATCTGATGACCTTCGCGGGCGACACCCACGTGCTATTTCCAAAGCCTGTCGCGGCAACTGCTGAAAACTTACGGCTCGCACAAAACTTCCTTGCAGATCGGCGCGGCGGTGGTGGCACAGAAATGATGAAAGCGATTCGTGCGGCTCTCGATCCGACCGATTCACAAGAACACGTCCGCATCGTTTGTTTTATGACCGACGGTTACATCGGCAACGAAAATGAAATCGTCAGCGAGATTAAACGGCATCCGAACGCACGCATTTTCAGCTTCGGGATTGGTTCATCAGTAAACCGTTTCCTGCTCGACAAAATGGCGCAGGCCGGGCGCGGCGAAGTTGAGTACGTCGCGCTCAATGATGACGGATCGAAAGCCGCCAAACGTTTTCACGAGCGCGTGCAAAATCCGCTGTTGACCGACATCGAAGTGGATTGGGGCGGGTTGAAAGTCAGCGATGTTTTACCGAAACAAATCCCCGATCTATTCAGCGCCAAGCCGTTGATTTTGACGGGCAAATACAACGCGGCGGGTCGGGCCACGATTCGGCTGCGGGGCAAGCAAGCGGGGCAAACGCTCACGCGCGAAATCGCGGTGGGCTTCCCGGCAGCGCAGCCGCAGCACGATGTCCTCGCCACGCTCTGGGCGCGCACAAAGATTGATGAGTTGACAATGCAAGACCCCGGCAATGCGGAGCGGTTGGACTTGCGCGAATCCATCACGGCGCTCGGTTTGCAATATCGTCTGATGACGCAGTACACCTCGTTTGTCGCAGTCGAAGAGAAAATCATCACTGATGGCACAACGCCGCGCCGCGTGGACGTGCCAGTCGAAATGCCTGAAGGGGTGAGCTATGAAGGTGTGTTTGGCGGCGAAAAAGAAGAGCGCAAACAAATTGGCCAGTCAATGGCAACAGTGAAAATGAAGGGAGGAAGAATTGCCTACAACGCTCCCTCGATACAACTTGGCGCTCCGCCTCCGCCTCCGAAGCCGACACCACTGCCTGCCGAAAGGGTCATTGAGAAGCCTCTTAGCCGCGATGAGGCTCTTAAGCCAGCGACTTCAACCAATGTGCATCCGGCGATTCTCGCGGCCATCAACGGGCAAGGCGGCAACTTCATTCATAACGGCAAAGCAGATGTACAAATCTGGTTGCTGGATAAAACCGAGGCAAATGTGCAACAGCTCAAACAGCTTGGCTTTGAAGTCACGGTTGATCCAAGTGGCTCGAAGTTAATCATCGGTAAGATCGCCGTAGAGAAATTATCGAAACTGCGGGAGCTAACATTCGTCCGGTTTATCGCGCCATATTCGCGGTAGAAGTCAAACCACGGAGCACAGAGAGTACGGAGAAAAGATAAGCAGGATGCACAAAATATAGCTTGTTAAGCTGGTCAGCCATTTTGTCCATCCTATCAAAAATACTCTGTGTTCTCCGTCGCTCCGTGGTCAATTCTTTCTTGCCAGCCCGCGATAGGTTTCGCTGAAAAGACGTGGGATATTTGGCATCAAAAATCTATCGAGCGTCGTCAGTTCAAACCCGGCTTTTTGAATAAGTCGGTCAATCGGGCGATTGATATTACAACCACACCCAACGATTCGCTGAATTGGATTCAGCCGATCTTGCCAGGTGGATGTTTGCGCATCATCGCTGCGTCCGTGTTCGCAAAAAAGAAACGCCCCATCCAGCTTTAAGACTCGTTTCATTTCCGCCAACGCGGCCTCCACTTCGGCAATTGAACACAACGTCCACGTCGTCACAACCGCATCAAAACTCGCATCCGCAAACGGCAACTTTCCGCCCGCGTCCAATTGCACTCGCTCCACTGGCATCCGCGCTTTTGCAACGCGTGCCTGAACCAATTCGGGCCGAAAGTTCTCCGAATCCAGCGCGGTCAAATGCGTCACGGTGGCAGGGTAAAAGGGCAGGTTCAAGCCTGTTCCGAAGCCAATTTCCAAGACCTTTCCGTGTGCGTTGGCTAAGGTTAATTGTCGTTGTTTTTGGGCATCGGGGTTCCCCAACGCCCAATCCAAAATGCGCGGAAAAATGTAATGTGCGTAAAGTCCCATAGGCACAACATAGACAGGATTCACAAGATTCACAAGATCAGGTCAATTTGCCCATTCCATCGTCAATTCACAGCCTGATGAAGCGATTGCCACGAGGCTTGCAACAACTCATCAATGCGTTGCCAATCAGCCTCGCTCACGCCGCTTTGCGCTGCTTTTGTATCTCGAATCACCATTGCTTCGGCACGTAAGCGAGCGTGCTCGGCAAATTTCTCGACCGGCATTTGATAAATCGCAGCGGGCAATTCGGCTAACGAACGATCCAGATCAGCACGCGTATATTGGTTGCGTTCACGATGAATAATCCACCATTCCAGTTCGAGTTTGGCGACGCGATCCACATCAAAGGCGATGTCACTGACGGTACGAATTGCGCCATAATAATTCACGAGACTGGGCAATGCTTTTTCATAATCGTTGCGGCTCTTCCCTTCCTTAAAAACGAACGCCGCTTTGGCCGCTTGATACGCCACCGCATTCGAGCGCAACAGGGGCAAGCGATATTGTCGGCGCAAGAGTTCGGCCAACTTCCCAAACAACGCCAGCCGTTCTTTGTCGTAATACGACCGCCACATCGCGGTTTCGAGTCGCGCGACTTCTTTCGCATCGAATTCACGTAGACTGGTTTGGCGCGGAGCAAACAAATCAATGCCCGCCCACGCGAGCAAGACAAGGAAAACCGTGCCCACAATTAACCAAAGCGTTTTCGGTTTGCTCCGCGTGGTCGCAGGGAAATTTGTAACGGCTTGTGACATGGTGCTTCCTCCACTTCAACTCTACGCGATGCAAGAAGCGATTGGATTTCAGAGCTGATATTTCGTGACCGCTTCAAGTAAGGAAGTTGCACAATCGTAGTTGGCATCATTGCTATTCGGGGGGCCAATCAAAATATTGCGACAGCCCAGCGCCGCGCCCGCCTGCATATCCGAAAGCGAATCGCCAATCAGCACCGATTCTGTAAACGCCAGGTCGGGGAAATCGCGTTGCGCTTGCAGAAACATTCCCGTTTGGGGCTTGCGGCAATCACACTGATCTTTGTCGTGCGGACAGCAGTAAATGGCAATGATTTCCGCACCGCTTTGCGCCAACTCGCCAATCATCCGTGCGTGAATTTCGTGCAAATCATCCATCGTCATCCAGCCGCGCGCGATGCCGCGTTGATTGGTCACGACAATCAAACGATAGTTCTTTTCGGTGAGGATTTTCAGAGCCTCTTTGACGCCCGGCAGGAATTCAAATTCGTCCCAATGCTTGACATAATCATCGTCACGTTTGCGATTGATGACGCCATCGCGGTCAAGAAAAATGGTGGTGTAATTCATAGTCCAGTACTCGATCACCCGCATTCTACTACAGTCTCCCCGCAAACACCCCGACTCAAACCAGGAGGGCAACAGCGGGAAGAAGCCAAGATCATACAGCCCAGCTTCCAACCAAAGTTGGAAGCGCCAATCCATCTGCGGGACTAAGACAGCGAGGGGGGAGTATGGTAGACTTTGCAACGCTTTTCGCAATAAACATCTAACATTTCGCTGCCAACAGGAATTCATCGCATGCTTGCTCCGAAAATTCGTGTCCAAATTATTGTGCTGCTCAGTGCGCTGCTCGCCTTGCCCGGTAGTGTCTTGCCGCAAGGCTCGGCCACAGGAAACGCGCAAACCTACACCATCTGCCGCACTGTCGGAATCATTGACCCCAACGCGCCGATGATCTTTGCCGATGTCACGGCACAAACTGTGCTGTCCAAATTCAAACACGTCACGGCGGACACCGAAGTCAACTACATCATTGATTCGCCCTCAGGTGGGCTGGCACTCTTTGATTATGACAACGATGGCAAACTGGATGTGTATTTACTCAATGGCTCAACGATGAAGGCGATGGGCGGCGAAGAACAAGCACCGCGCGCAGCGCTGTTTCGCAACCTTGGCAATTTCAAATTTGAAGACGTGACCGACAAAGCGGGCCTGGCAAATGAACGCTGGGGGATGGGCGCGGCGGTCGGCGATTTCAATAACGATGGCTTTGCGGATTTATACGTCAGCAATTATGGCGTGTCGCGGCTCTATCGCAACAACGGCAACGGCACATTTACGGATGTGGCTGAAAAGCTAGGCGTCGCGCGCAAAGGTTGGTCTACGGGGGCGTCGTGGGGCGACTATGACAATGACGGGCGACTGGATTTATTCGTTCCAGCGTATGTGGATTTCGATCTGAGCAAGCTGCCGCCGAATCCAACCGAAGTCACCAAATCCGGGGGCGTCGGACAAAACTTCTGTAACTTTCGCGGGGTGACGGTGATGTGTGGACCGCGTGGGCTGAAGGGTGAAAAAGACACGCTTTATCATCAAAAAGCGGATGGAACATTTGAAGTCGTAAGCGTCAAAACCGGCGTCACCGATCCTTCGGCTTTCTACGGTTTTTCTTCGGCGTTTGTGCGCCTGCGCGACTCACACCTGCTGGATTTGCTGGTGGTCAACGATTCGACGGCGAAGCAACTTTATATCAATCAAGGCAACGGCACATTCAAGGAAACAGGATTTGAATCCGGCATCGCGCTCAACGAAAATGGCAAGGAGCAGGCCGGGATGGGCTTGGGCATTGGTGATTATGACAACGATGGTCGCCTGGATGTGTACATCACGAATTTTTCGGACGATTCCAACACGCTCTATCACAATGACGGCAGCGGCAATTTTACGGACGTGACCTTTCAAGCCGGACACGGCGAGCCAACGATCCCCTTTTTAGGCTGGGGGACAAACTTTCTGGATTTTGACAACAACGGTTGGCTGGATGTGTTCATTGCCAATGGTCACGTTTATCCAACCGTAGACAAATATCAATGGGGGACAAGTTTTGCCCAGCAACCATTGCTGTTTCGCAATTTGGCGAATGGCAGATTTGATCGTGTCGGCGCGGCTCCGAACAGCGGTCTGGCAGGCGCGTGGACAAGTCGCGGGATGGCAAAAGGTGACTTGGATGACGATGGCAAAATGGATGTGGTGATGAACAACTTCAATAGTGCACCGACCGTGTTGCGCAATGTGACGGAATCTCAAAACCACTGGTTATCGCTGAAGCTAGTCGGCGATCCAAAACAAAAAACGCCGCGCGATGCGATTGGTTCGATTGCTTGGGTAACAATTGGCAAACTGAGGTTGCGCGGCGATGTGATTAGCGGAGCCGGTTATGCATCGCAAAGCGATCTGCGCTTGCATTTTGGCTTAGGCGAAGCGATCAAAGTGGATAAAGTGGAAATTAGCTGGTCCAACGGCAAGAGCGAAGTCGTCAATGTGAATGCGGTAGATCGCGTGTGGACGGTGACGCAAGGCAAAGGCGCGAAGTAAGACCGCAGAGAGGCGCAGAGGGCGCACAGAAACTCGCAGAAAAGAATGAGGCAGTATGATTAGCAAACTCACAACTCCGAATATTTTGCGACGCACCGTCGTCATCTTTTTCGTCCTGCTGGCGGGCGCGATGTACGTCGTTGTCGGCAAAAACGGTAACGAAAACAAAGAAAACCCGTTCGCGCAATACGCCGAAAAAATCAGCAAAAACTATGATCTGAAATTCGGCGAGAATCCATTTTTGCCGAGTAATGCCACAACTGTCACGGGCAGCTTTATTCCCGGCGAGCACTTCATTGCCTCGAATCGCTGCGCCAAATGTCACGCAGGCGCACACGCGCAGTGGCAAAAATCAGCGCACCGCAACGCCTTCCGCGAGCCGTTTTATCAAAAGAACGTCAAAGACCTCACCAATCAACGCGGCATCGAATTCACGCGCCACTGCGAGTCGTGCCATAACCCGGCAGCATTATTTACCGGCGCGTTGACGAAAGATTCCAAAGTCTCGCGCCCCTTCGATGATGATGGTGTTTCGTGCATTGCGTGCCATTCGATTGAGAAGGCCAATGGGCAAGGCATTGGCGGTTATGTGATGGGCATTCCGGCATTGCTCGTCAAAGAAGACGGTACGCGACTGCACAAGGCATCGGACCAGGAGGTCATGAACGATATCCCGTCGCATCGCCGCGCTATGATGCGCCCGCTGTTGAAGTCGCAGGAATTCTGCGCGTCATGCCACAAGTCGCAAGTGCCACATCAATTGAACGACTATAAATTCCTGCGCGCGTTTGCCGTCGGCGACGAATATCAGATGTCATCGTTTTCAAAAGAATCGCCGCATCCCTTTTATGTCCGCGACAAGGAAACCTGCAATTCGTGCCACATGAAAAAAGAGCCTGCGCTCAAGTATGACGCGGTGGCGGCGGCCCGTGATGGCAACATTGCTTCGCATCGCTGGGCAGCGGCGAACACGGCAATCCCGACGTTTTACAAATGGCCGGATCAACTCGACGCGGTCAAAAAAGTGCTGGAATCTGACGTCATTGGCGTAGACATCTTTGCGCTGCGCAAACGCGCCGCACGCAATGGCGATGGCAACACCGAAACCATTAAAGATATTATCGCGCCGCTCAATAAAAACTCATTCACGATCAACGCGGGCGAGGCATTGACGGTGGACGTGGTCATCACCAATAAAAACATCGGGCATTCATTTCCGCCCGAATTGCGCGACTTTTACGAAGCCTGGGTTGAATTTACGGTCGCAGATGACAGCGGCAAAACCATCTATCGTTCCGGCTTTCTGAAACCAAACGGCCATCTGGACGACTCGGCGCACAATTACAAAGCATATCTGGTCAAAGAAGATGGTTCATATAACGACATCCATCACATCTGGAAGACCCGGGTGCTGGCACAAAACAATTCCATTCAATCGGGACGCTCTGATGTTTCGCGCTATCAATTCACAGTGCCGCAGAATTACAACGGCGCATTGGAGCTGAAGGCCCGCGTACAATATCGTCGCTTTACACGCGTTTTTCAGGACTACGCTCTCGGCAAAATGGTGGACTATCCAATTGTGACGATGGCGACGACAGAATACACAATGCGCGTTGGCGAAAATACGCCACAGGAAGTCAAAGGCACGTTGCCCGATTGGCGACGCTGGAATAATTACGGCATCGCACTTTTTGATAATCGGCAATTTGCTCTGGCGACCGATGTGTTCGCGCGCGTAGCTGAATTAGATGAAGGGTATCGCGCAACGGCAAAAACCAACCGTGCGCTGACGTTGATTGAGTTAGATCGCTACGAAGAGGCAGGCAAATGGCTGGATGAAGTCGTGAGCGCGAATCCAACCAATATGCGTGCGGTATTTCAGCAGGCGCGGGTCTTCATCAAATTCGGGAAGCTCGCCGAGGCTGAAACGAATTTGAAGCGAGTGCTGGAAGCCTATCCACGTGATCGGTTGTCATGGCAACAATTCGGCGAATTGTGCAAAATCAAACGTGATTACGAAAGTGCACGGCACAGTTACGAACAAGTGCTAAGCATTGACCCTGAAGACGCGGGGGCGCATTACAATCTGATGCTGATCTTTCGGAAACTGGGAATGAATGAAGCGGCGGCGCGCGAAGCAAAATTGTTTGCGGATTTGAAA
>JAEUQN010000061.1:17625-36097 GCA_016789725.1 Blastocatellia bacterium
GCACTGCCCATCGCCAATGAATTTCTGCGCATTCATCCCGAAATGAGCAACGAGAGCGTGCCATTCCACGTGCATAATCTGGATCGTTGATGAGCAGTGACAGGCAACACAAAACGCGGAGAACGGTTGCGAAAATTGTTTTCCGCGTTTTTGTTTGTTCGGACTGAATGTGATAAGAAGAGATTCCGCCACGAATCACACGAATTAGCACGAATGGAGGCGGCGCAGGCCTCCCCCGTCATAAATCGTGGGGCTTGGTGTGATTCAAAGCTTAATCAAAACTATCTTGAGGAAACAATGAACACTGACGCACCTGTAATTCCCGCTTTGACACCACCCCGCAGAATCTTGCTTGGCCCTGGCCCTTCTCCGGTAGATGATCGCGTGCTACGCGCGATGGCAGCGCCGTTACTGGGGCATCTTGATCCGCTCTTTATTCGGACGATGGATGAAATTCAAACGATGTTGCGCTATGTCTTCGAGACGAACAATCGTTTGACGATCCCTGTTTCCGGCACAGGCAGCGCAGGAATGGAAGCAACGGTTGCCAACTTGCTGGAACCGGGTGATGAAATTGTGCTGTGCATCAACGGCTATTTCGGCGAACGAATGTACGACATGGTCACGCGACTCGGCGCAAAACCGATTCGCGTCGAATGCGAATGGGGTGGCCCCGTGGACATCGAAAAAACGCGCGAGGCCTGGCGCACCTCAAACGCACAGGTGTTGTTTGCGGTGCAGGCCGAGACTTCGACCGGCGTGTTGCAGGACATCGCGCCGCTGCGTGAAATCGTGGACGAACGCGACGGCTATTTGATTGTGGATGCCGTGACGAGCATCGGCGCGCATGCAATTGGCGCAGATCGCAATCGAATTGATGCGGTTTATGCGGGAACGCAAAAAGCTTTATCGTGTCCGCCGGGTTTGGCTCCGGTAACATTTAGTGATCGCGCAATTGCCAAAATCAAAGCGCGCAAAACCAAAGTCAGCAGTTGGTATCTGGACACAAATTTGCTGACGGCCTATTGGGATAGCCCTGCCGGAACGCCCCGCACTTATCACCACACGGCTCCCATCACCATGAATTACGCGCTACACGAAGGCCTACGAATGGTCACGGAAGAAGGGCTGCCCGCGCGCGCCGCGCGCCATGAGCGCAATCATCGCGCGCTGGTTGCAGGCGTCGAGGCAATGGGATTAGGGATGCACGTTGCGCCTGAGCATCGCTTGTGGACACTCAATGCCGTCAGCGTTCCCGAAGGTGTTGACGATGCCAAAGTCCGCGCTCGATTGCTGAACGAATTCGACATCGAAGTGGGCGGTGGTCTGGGTGCCTTAAAAGGCAAGATTTTCCGGGTTGGATTGATGGGTGCGGGCAGCACAGAAAACAATGTGCTACTGCTGTTGGCGGCGCTGGAAAAATGCTTGAAGGCAGAAGGATTTGCCCCCAAAGATTCAGGCGTAAGTGCAGCAGCGGATTTTTACGCGCAGTGAATGGCAAACCCAAACACCTGATTCATTTTCCAGCTTAGATTTTCAGGGCACTTGTTTCGCGCTGCCCCCATAGGCCATAACAAATGAAAATTGTAAATGACCGCTGAAAAGTGAGGAAGATGCGAAGCACGTAAACCCTTTGTCAACCGATTGAAGCCAATACTTTACACATCTCCGGTGGATGTGGTATTTTCTCCGCTTCTTCGCAGGCAGGTTAAGTAACTATATTGACTTTAGTAGGAGTAAGAATGGCATTAGTAAGAGAAGCCAAAGCAGGCATTGTCGAGAGTTTTCGCACGCACGCGACAGATACCGGTTCCCCCGAAGTTCAGGTCGCGTTGCTCACCAATCGCATTAATGATTTGATGGATCATTTCAGAACGCACAAGAAAGATAATCACTCACGACGCGGGTTGCTGAAAATGGTCAGCCAACGGCGGAGCATGTTGGATTATCTCAAGCGTAAAGATATTGCGCGCTACCACCAGGTCATCGAACGGCTTGGACTGCGTAAGTAAGTTTTGCGAGGCGGCGGAATCACGAGTTCCGTCGCCTTTTGTTTTGTGGCCGAACGTGACGGCCTGTCTTGTTAGCTCTCCTAGCCGGATTCAAAAGGCCAGCCCCCGGCGAGCGCAAAGACGGTAAATGGCTCCACGTATTCTCTGGTACGGATTATCTGGAAGAACAACCTCCCACATCTTTCTCCCATACTCTTTTCCGCCAGGATAGTGTTCGTGTCGCCATCTCAGGCCATCCACTAAGTCTACAAGCGTACAAATCTGGAGTGTTTCCATTCTCCCATTTTTCCGTTCTGAGCTGCTTGATGTGTGAGCGGCTTTTGTTGTTTTTTGATTTGTCAGGCGTCTGTGGCGGGATTTGAGTTTCGGCTTTCGGGCGTTGGTCTTGGCTGCACATCTGAGACCGCAAACTACACAACTGCCCTAGACGAACAACCAATGACAAATTTGTTGTTGTTGAGGAGATAACTATGTTTTTGAAGCAAAGTGTAAATTTAGGTGATTCGGAGATTTCGATTGAAACCGGGCGCATTGCCAAACAAGCCGACGGTGCGGTACTGATTCAGCAGGGCGAAACCATTGTGCTGGTCACGGCGGTATCAGCGCGTGAAGCGAAAGAAGGCCAAAGCTTCTTTCCGCTCACTGTGGATTATCGGGAATACGGCTATGCTGCCGGACGCATTCCAGGAGGCTATTTCAAACGTGAAGGGCGTCCCTCAGAAAAAGAGATTCTGACCTGTCGTTTGACGGATCGCCCGTTGCGCCCGTTATTCCCGGAAGGGTATCTAAACGAAACGCAAATCATCTCGATGGTCATTTCCGCCGATGAACATCACGATCCCGATGTACTTTCGATCACGGGTGCCTCAGCAGCGTTGTACCTGTCAGACATTCCATTTCACAATCCAATTGCCGGTGTACGCGTTGGACTGGTGGATGATAAATACGTCGTTAACCCGACCTATGAACAACTGCGCAATTCTAAGTTGAACTTAATCGTGGCTGGCAGCGAAGATGCGATTGTGATGGTCGAAGCGGGGGCCAAAGAAGTCAGCGAACAAGTGATGTTGGAAGCCTTGCTCTTCGGACACGGCGAAATCCGCAAACTGGTCGCATTGCAAAAAGCGATGTTTGAAACCCTCGGCATCAAAAAGCGTGAATTCGCTGCGCCAGAGCGCAACGAAGCAATGCTCAAAGAAATCGAAGAGAAGTTCGGTGCCGCCTTGCGCGAAGCAATCAATGTTGAGAATAAATCGAAGATTGAAAGCTATGCCGCGATTGATGCCCTGAAAAAAGAGGTCAAAGAAAGCTACCCCGAAGAAGATGCCGCCAAGCGTGCCGAAGCGAAAGAGTTGTTCGACACACTGAAAGAGCGCATCTTCCGCGATGACATCCTGAATAATAAACGTCGTCCTGATGGTCGTCGCTTTTCCGAGATTCGCCCAATCAGCATTGAAGTCGGATGGATTCCGCGCACGCACGGTTCGTCCTTGTTCACGCGTGGCGAAACGCAAGCCATTGTCACAGCAACGCTTGGCACTTCGCAGGATGTGCAATATTTGGACAGCCTGGAAACGGGCGAGTTTAAACGCCGCTTCATGTTGAATTACAACTTCCCACCGTTCTCGGTCGGCGAAACGGGACGCACCGGTTCTCCCGGTCGCCGCGAAATCGGACACGGCGCACTCGCACATCGGGCCATTGATGCGGTGATGCCGGACGAAACCGAATTCCCATATATTGTGCGCATCGTGTCGGACATCACCGAATCTAACGGCTCGTCTTCAATGGCGACGGTGTGCGGTGGCATTCTGGCGATGATGGACGCAGGAGTGCCAATCAAAGCGCCAGTCGCAGGCGTGGCGATGGGCTTAGTCAAAGAAGACAAGAAGTTCGCCATCCTGACGGATATTGCCGGTGCGGAAGATCACTACGGTGATATGGACTTCAAAGTCGCAGGAACGCGCGCGGGCATCACGGCATTGCAAATGGACATCAAGATCACAGGCTTGAATACCCAGATCATGTCCGAAGCATTGGAGCAGGCGCGCAAAGGCCGGATGTTCATCCTCGACAAGATGGACGAAGCACTCGCCACACCACGTGAGGACATCAGCAAATACGCGCCACGCATCCTGACCATTCAAATTCCGGTGGACAAGATTCGTGACGTGATTGGACCAGGTGGCAAAGTCATCAAATCCATCGTCGAACGCACCGGCGCGAAGATTGATGTTGAAGATAGCGGTCGCATCTCAATTGCCACGGCAAATGGTGAAGCGGGCGAAATGGCGCTGCAAATCATCCGCGATTTGACGGCTGAAGCGGAAATCGGCAAAACCTATCTTGGCACAGTCAGCCGCATCGTGGATTTCGGCGCATTTGTCGAAATCTTCCCCGGTACGGATGGCTTGCTGCACGTTTCTGAAATCGCAGATTATCGTGTCCGCGACGTGCGCGACGAATTGCACGAAGGCCAACAATTGATGGTCAAGTGCATTGGTGTCGAGGGCAACAAGATTCGCTTAAGCCGCAAAGCAATCCTGATGGAAGAGAAAAAATCCAAAGGCAAAGGGGAATAACTTCCCTCCACCAAGAACGGCGATTCGCAGCGAGCAAGAGGCACGGTAAACAAATGTCCGTCCCTTTTGCTCGTTGCTTTTCTGGCTTCGGGTTCGCTTTTGGACGCAGATTCAGTAAAATCCCTCCGTCGGTTTTCCTCTCACGAAAGGCAGTGGTTTTATGTCACAGATGTTGGCGGAAAAATATTCTGGGCTGGAAGATATCGAAATTGATGTCGAGGATATTGTCACGGAGGATGACACGCCGGTGGATAATCTTTTTTCAGAGAAGCAACAGCGATTGTTAACTGAACCTTTGTATACATCCTGGCCTGGTCTGGTGGATGACGAAGGCAATTCGCGCCCATTTTTAGTGGCTGCCAACGTGGGAGTGTTCCCCTCTCTTCATCGCCCGCCTATCGTGCCAGACATCTTTCTCAGCTTAGACGTAACGGTGCCGGAAAACTGGTACGAGAAACGTCATCGCACCTACTTCGTTTGGGAGTTTGGTAAGCCGCCTGACGTAGTAATTGCGATTGTTTCTAATCGCAAAGGAAACGAGGCAAGCAGTAAGTTACAAGAATACGCATTGATGGGTATTTCTTATTATGTGATCTTTGACCCGATGAGACAGCTCAGCGATGAAATCTTGCGGGTCTATGAACTCCGCCCCCGTAGCTTTCAACGTAGCCCGGATAATTTCCTATCTGCCGTTGGGCTAGGGTTAACGCTTTGGGAAGGCGAGTACGAAGGCAAATTTGCCGTATGGTTACGCTGGTGCGATCAGCAAGGAACCTTAACGCTAACTGGTAAAGAACGCGCCGAACAGGAAGCACAGCGCGCCGAACAGGAAACACAGCGTGCCGAACGTCTGGCCGCTCGATTGCGAGAGCTGGGTGTTGATCCTGAACAAATTTGATTTCCCTTGAGGACTTTTTTCACTTTTCTACAAAACTATGATTGCCCCTTTTTTTTCTGGTCTCAATTTACTCCTGGCGGGATTCCTTGTGATCTCGTCGTCTCTTCCTGTGGCACAAAATAATCCGCCGCCGGAGCCACTTGAAAAACATCTCAAAAACATCAAGCAACTCACCACTGAAGGCGAAAATGCGGAAGCCTATTTTTCGCTCGATGGGAAGAAGTTGATTTTCCAGCGCACAACTAAACGCGATGGCTGCGATCAAATCTTTTCAATGAACCTTGACGGCTCAGAGATGAAGATGCTGTCAAACGGTGAAGGCAAAACGACCTGCGCGTATTTCACGCCGGACAAAAAAAGTATCGTTTACGCTTCAACCTTCAGGGCAAATCCCGTTTGCCCGCCACCACCTGATTATTCGCGCGGCTATGTCTGGGCCTTATTTGCAGGCTTCGATATTTTTAAGGCTGATCTGGATGGCAAAAATGCGAAGCCGTTGACGACCGCCGCCCGTTACGATGCCGAAGCCACGATTCGCAAAGACGGGACGATAGTGTTCACCAGTTTGCGCGATGGTGATTTGGACATCTACACGATGGACAAAAATGGCAAGAAGCTCAAAAAACTGACGAATGAACTGGGCTATGATGGCGGCCCGTTTTGGAGTGCCGACGGGAAGCAAATTGTCTATCGCGCTTATCACCCTGAAACGGCGAAAGAGAAAGAAGATTATCTTGGTTTACTCAAGGACAACTTGATCCGCCCGACCAAGCTGGATATTTGGGTCATGAATGCGGATGGCTCCAACAAACGTCGCGTCACGAACTTCAACAAAGCCAGTTTTGCGCCGTATTTCTTCCCTGACGGCAAGCGCATTATTTTCTCATCAAATATGGATGATCCGCGCGGTCGAAACTTCGAGTTGTACGCCGTCAATGTAGATGGCTCGAACCTGGAACGCATTACCTATAATGAGCAGTTCGATGGCTTTCCCATGTTTTCACCAGATGGGAAAAAGCTGGTGTTTTGCTCGAATCGCAACGCTGCCAAACAAGGCGACACCAACGTTTTCATTGCTGACTGGCAACCATAAACCTTATTGAGGTTGGAAAGCTTGAACTACTAATAACTTTCCAACCTCAATCCTCTCAACAAATTTTAGACGCTCACCCCTCACATCTCGCGTGCTTTTCTTATAAAAGCTTGTATAATGCGCGGCGTTTAGCGACCCCAATCATCGGCAACTATAGATTCGCAGTCGTTTGATTTCTCCCTCTCCGACAACTGTTTCGCGTTGGACTGTAGATGGAAGGACGAAAGACGCATGAGTGCTTATTCGCTATCGAGTGCTGCCCAGCAGCCCGACCGGACATTATTTGAAGAACCACACATTTTGCAGGTCCTGGAGGGACTAACTGATGGCTTTTCGACTTTTGATGAGAACTGGTGCTTTGCCTTCGTTAGCCCCAAATGCCAGCAATTGTATAACCTCCCGGACGGTTTAATCGGAAAAAATCTGTGGCAGGAGTTCCCACTATTAGCCGAAAGTGCGTTCCATGTCGAAGCGATTCGTGCGCGTGAAGAGAATCGAATCATCGCCGTGGAAGAACGCTGTCCATACACCAAGCTTTGGATCGAATCCCGCATCCAGCCTTGCCGGAATGGTTTTGCGATTTATTATCAGGACCTTTCCGAGCGACAGAAAGCCCGTGATGAACAATCCCGCCTGGTTTCGATCCTTGAAGCAACAACTGACTTCGTGAGCATCTTTGATACCAAAGGGAAGCCGCCTTTTATCAATCGCGCGGGGCGACAAATGCTGGGGATTGGTCAGGAGGCTGATATTTCTCAAATCAATATTTTGCTGCATCCCACCTGGGCCAGCGATTTAGTGCTGCGAGAAGGCATCCCAACTGCAATGCGGGAAGGCGTATGGAAAGGAGAGACGGCGCTGCTGACGCGAGATGGAAACGAAACGCCTGTTTCACAAGTATTGATCGCGCATAAAAATGAGAATGGTGAAGTCGAATTTATCTCCACTATCGCCCGCGATATTACGGAGAGCAAGCGCGCGGAGATGCTGCTGCGTGAACAGGCAGCCCTACTGGATCAGGCCCCAGACGCCATTATTGTTTGTGACCTCAAGGGCGCAATTAAGTTTTGGTATCTCGGCGCAGAGCGCATGTACGGCTGGACAGCAGAAGAAGCACGCGGAAAGATTTTCTGTGACTTACTAGCTGATGAAAATAGTGACACCAGGGTCAGCGAGCAGTTACAAGAATTTTTTCTCGCAGGTGAATGGCATGGAGAATTACGGTTTCGCACCAAAACCGGGCGCGAGATTATCAATGATTGCCATTGGACTTTGGTGCATGATGACGATGGAGGCAATCAGGCCATTCTGATTATTCACACCGACATCACCGAAAAGAAAAAGTTGGAAGAGCAATTCCTTCGCACTCAGCGAATGGAAAGTATTGGGACGCTGGCTGGCGGCATTGCTCACGATCTGAACAATGTGCTTTCCCCCATTTTGCTGGCGACGCGCATTTTGAACCTCAAATTCACGGATGATGATTCGCAAAAACTACTTGGAACCTTGCGCCGGAGCGCAGAACGCGGGGCCGATCTGGTGCGACAGGTATTGACTTACGCACGTGGCACCGATGGCGAGCGCGTCTTGCTACAGCCGAAATACCTGATTCATGAAGTCGTTCGCATGCTTCAGGACACCCTGCCCAAATCCATTACGGTGAGGCAAGAACTACCAGCGCAATTATGGGCCATCACAGGTGACACCACGCAGCTTTATCAAGTGGTGATGAACCTTTGTGTGAACGCCCGCGATGCGATGCCGGAAGGCGGAACCCTCAGCATTAGTGCCGAAAATGTGTGCCTGGACGCCAAGATGATTAAGGCTAATTTGGAGGCCCAACCGGGTGATTTCGTCATCATTCAAGTGAACGATACGGGAATGGGTATTCCATCAGAAATTCGCAGCAAAATCTTCGAGCCATTTTTTACCACCAAAATCGCCGGACAAGGTTCCGGTCTGGGCCTGGCAACAGTCTTAGGGATAGTGAAAAGCCACAATGGATTTATTGATTTTGAATCGGAGGTTGGGCGCGGTACCAACTTTAAAATCTATCTGCCTGCGGTCAAAAACAAAGTTGCGCCGGAGATAGAACGTGATTATCGAGAACTACCGCACGGACAAGGCGAAACGATTTTGATCGTGGATGACGAAATCGAAATTTTGCAGATGATCAGCGAAACCCTCGCGGCCTATGGCTATCAAACCTTGATGGCAAATGGTGGCAGCGAGGCCTTGCAACAGTGCCGTCAAAGTAAAATTGATTTGGCGCTAGTGGATATGATGATGCCGCAGATGGACGGCCTGAGCACCATTCAGGAACTCAAAAAACTCCGCCCTACGATCAAAATTATAACGACCAGTGGGCTGGCCGACAGCCGCAAACTAGCCCAGGCTTCGGTGTTGGGGGCAAGTGCATTTCTCGACAAACCGTGTCCGCCCGGCAAGATGATTCAGACAATTGCTTCTGTATTACGAGCCAAATCATCATCTGAATGAGCGGCTCTCCCTAATTCAGGGAAATTCGTGTACATTCTTGGCGCAACTTTCATCCATTCGAGGAGTCCATTTATGACTGAAAGAATCTTTAACTTCAGCGCGGGTCCGGCGGTGTTGCCGTTGCCTGTACTGGAAGAAGCCCAACGCAATTTACTAGCTTTGCCCGGTGTGGGAATGTCCGTGCTGGAAGTCAGCCATCGTTCAGCAGCATTTGAGGAAGTGATTCACAATGCTGAAGCCGATTTACGCTCCTTGCTCAACGTCCCGGAAAATTACAAAGTGCTGTTTTTACAAGGCGGCGCAAGCCTGCAATTCACGATGGTTCCCATGAACCTGTTGCCCAAAGAAAGTAGCGCTGATTACATCCTGACCGGAAGTTGGGGCCAGGGCGCAATTAAAGAAGCGCGAAAACTCGGCACCGTGCGCGAAGCAGGCTCAACCGCCGAAGGCAATTTCAGACGAGTCACCCATCAAGACGAATTGATTCTTGATCCCCACGCCGCGTATGTTCACTACACCTCCAACGAAACTATTTTCGGCGTGGAATTCCAAAGCGAACCTGACGCGGGTGATGTTCCGCTGGTTTGCGATATGTCATCCAACTTCATCAGCCGTCCCGTTGATGTAAGTCAATATGGGTTGATTTACGCTGGCGCACAAAAGAACGCTGGACCGGCGGGCGCAACGATTGTGATTGTGCGCGATGATGTGCTGGCGCGTGTGCCAAAGGGACTGCCCGCGATGCTCGACTATCGCAATCTAGCGGAAAAAGAATCCATGTACAACACGCCGCCGTGCTTTGCGATTTACATTTGCGGACTGGTCTTCAAATGGCTGCGCAACGACATTGGCGGACTCGAAAAGATTTACGCCCTGAACCAGGAAAAAGCCAAAATTCTGTACGACGCGATTGATGCTTCGGATGGTTATTATCAGGGTCATTCCGAACCGCAATGCCGCAGTTTGATGAATGTCACCTTCCGTTTGCCCAGCGAAGAATTAGAAAAGAAATTTGCCAAGGAAGCCACCGCCGCAGGATTAGACGGATTGAAAGGTCATCGCTCAGTCGGCGGCATGCGCGCTTCGATTTACAACGCGTTTCCGCGTGAAGGCGTCGTGAGGCTCGTGGAGTTTATGAAAGACTTCGCCGAGAAAAACGGCTAGTCCAATTGTTTTGTGACTCCGATCATAGCATTAAAGTTCTGCACAACTTTATCAGCAACATTTTGCCAGGTATGCGTTGCCGCGTAGTCAACCATTACCTGGCTTTTCCATTCTCTGGTCAAGGCCAGTTGTAAGCCTTGTGCAAGGCTCTCCGCTGAGCGTTCGACCAGCACGCCGTAATCCGGCGAGCAAATGATTTCCGGCGTCCCCCACGTGGTTGTCGCTACGACGGGCGTCCCACACGCCAGCGCCTCCAACAACACATTCGGCCACCCTTCTGTTTCGCTCGCCAGGCAATACACATCGGCGGCGCAATACCAATCGCGTAAGGATTCATTGAGTTGTGGGCCAGCTAATAAGACATCCGATTCCAGCCCCAAACGCGCAATCGTTTCTTTGAGTTTCGCGGGATACAAAGCCTCGTCAGCAGCGCCTCCAACGACCACAAGATATGGAATTCCCTGCCCCGCCGTCCGTAGTTGATGCAAAGCTTCGACGATCAGGTGATAGCCTTTATTTTCGACGATGCGCCCAACAGACAACACAATTTGGCGATTTTGTGGCAAGCCGAGTCGTTTTCGTGCTTCGGCTTTGGACCTCGGAAAAAACCGCTCTAAATCTACGCCATTGGAAATGGTTGCCGTTTTGATGGCTTCTGCGCCCAGCGCCACTGCGCCTCTTCGCAATGCATCGGCAACTCCAATCACGCGATCTGCGTGACGGAGCGCAAATTGAATCTGGCGTTTGCGAACTGGAAAGCGATCTGTCGGCAAAACATTGATGTCATGACCTCGCAGCGTAATCACCAGCGGCTTGCGCCAGAGGCGTGCCAAAAAAACTCCGGCGAACCCGTCAGGAAATGCAAGGTGCGCATCAATCACATCGAAGTCAAACTCACGACGTAATCGGCGCGCAGCCCACCACGCAGACAACAAAACGAAAAAGCCATCCAGTGGCTTTAAAATTGCGGGAATTGAGAGAAAGCGCGGATAAATTACCTGCAAGTTTCCAATGGTGTCACGGCGTGGGATTTGATGTCGCTCGGCATATTTGGGGATCAACCGATCAAAGGGAAAATACGGAATCGGCGCGATGACGCGAAGTTTTCCAGAAATCTGTGGATGGTCGGCAAGGTGGTTCAGACGATTGTAAACAAAGATGGCATGAACGGGTTGTGCGCGGCTGGGAAAGAGCGTGGTGAGGGAGAGAACTTTCATTACATCTCAAGTTTCAGGGGCAAGAGGAGACTCGCCACCTGGCAAAGCCGCAGGAAAATGTTCGCTTTCTTTTCCCATCTCTCACCCGCCAGCATTTGCCCCACCGCCGTCAGGTCTGGCGTCCACTCTCCGCTAATCGCATCGTCAATGGCTGCCCGCCAACCAGCAATATTTCGTTCATCGACAACACGCAAATATTCGCCGAGGTCGCACACATCCGGCAACGGTGTGGCGATCACAGGCTTCCCACACGCCAAATATTCTTTGAGCTTCAAGGGATTAATGTTGATGGTCAACGCGTTGTAGTAATAGGGCAGCAAACAGGCTTCCCAGCCCTTGACCACAGCCGGCAATTCTTTATAGGAAACAGGTCCGGTAAAAAAGACATTCGGCAATTTTTTCAGCGCGCCAATATTGTTTTGGACGGGGCCGGTGAAAACAAAGGAGACATACGGCATCGCCTTTGCCAACGTCGCAATGAGTTCCTGATTATTGCGCTTATCAAAATTACCAAAGTACCCAACCCGTGGCTTTGGAATATGGCGCAAACAGTCATGTTCCTGTTCCGGGAGATTGGCAAATAATTTGACATCTACACCGTGGCGCAACAGATGAGTCGGATAGGTGCTCTGAAACTTTTCATACAACGATTGTGAAGAACAAATGACGGCATCAACGTGTTGCAGGAGCTTTTCTTCCAACCGCAAAATCAAATCTTTTTCCATGCCAGGCCATTCGCTGAAATCATCCACGCAGTAATAAATAACCTTTTCTGCGTTGAGATCACCGACCACATCACAAACCGAAGGCGTCGTCGTGATGACTGTGAATTTTTGAAAGTCGTGAGACTGTAGTTGCTTTAAGACCTGGTGTCGTAGTGCATGCCGATTCCAGGAAGATAACCATTCAGGACGATGAAACGGCGTCATCAGCGGCGCGCAAACATGCGGCGAATGTCCATTACTACCGTTGGAGGGATACGCTTGACGAAGCCCCAGCATGGCAGACAATTTCCGTACACCTTTGACGGTATCGTGTAAGGTAAATTGTGGGAGACGCAGCCCTACCGTGTTGACCCAAATGGTAGGATGCTCGTGCGTAAGGTTTTGAAATAAATGCTGGCAACTCGAAGGATGCTCACCCCAATCATCGGAGAAGACTAAAAAATTCACAGCTACGCCCTACCTCAATAGCGCGCCTGCTGCTGCGCCCCGTTGTTCGAGCAAGTGGTTGGTTTGCCCTTCTGCTGGCGCGCGCTGTTACCCAATCCGAGAATGAATCGTCAGAAACTAACGTCCTACTTCGTATAGTGCCTCATAGTTGCGGTACATGACGCTCTTGTCAAAAAGTTCCTGACAGCGAACCCGATTTTGCTGACCCCCTGTTGCTCGCAATTCAGCATTAGCCAAGAGCTTCTGAAGATTGCTGGCAAAAGCGGATTCATCAGTCGTTGAGCACAAAAAAGATTGATTAGACGGGGCGACCATTTCTTTGATGTCTCCAACATCGGTTCCAACGACAGGACAGCCTGCCGCCATTGCTTCAAGCACGGAAATTGGCATCTGCTCAGTGTCTGAAGAAATCGCAAAGACATCGAAGCATTTTACGATGTCCGCCGGGTTATCTTTGTGGCCGAGCAGAATGACTTTTTCGGTTAAGTGTTCATCCTGCACCATCTGATGCAAGGATTGAAACTCCGGCCCACTTCCCACTATGACCAAAACTGCTGCAAAGGGTGTCATTGCTTGTGTGAATACGCGAATCAGGCGAGGGATATTTTTTTCTTTGCGCAGTGTGGCTACGGTTCCTACGATCAACCTTCCCTGAAACTTCGCCAGTGCCGGGATCAGCGATAGATTGTGTTCGGGGGAAGAATCGCGGGAGTAATTGATTACATCAACTCCGTTCGGCACATAACTTACACGACTTGCGGGAAATTTCCAAATCTGCCGCGCGATTCGTTCCAGTGTGCGAGACGGAACAATCAATTGTTGCCCTCCAAATAAAAATAGACGGCGGGCATAAATGCGGCGTTTTTTTTGCTGTACAGCTTCTTCCGGGGCAAAGCCTTCTTCCCAATGAAACTGTGGGGAGGCACGACTGATTGAATTGGCTAAGCCCCATTCAATCGCCCCCCAATTGTAGGTCAACAACACATCGGGTTTGAGTTGTTTGAGCAGTCGTGAAAATTGCTGCACATTTTTCAGCAGATTCTGCCGATGGTTTTCGATTTCGAGGAAGGTCACAGGCGCGCCGGGCAATAATCTGGATTTGCATTCATACTGCCCATCCATCGCAATGATCGTATGTTTATAGCGTTCACCAAAATGATTGATGAGGTCACACGAACGCACTTCAGGGCCACCCACGCCAAAGGTCGAAAATACATGCAACAAATGACGCGGGCTACTCATGTGTCCCCTTTTTATGGACAGCAATTCCGCGCGCAATGAACGTCGTCATTTCCGGCACGGGCTGCCATTGCAAATCGCGCTTTACGTCTGTTGTATCGAACGGTGCGACCAATCCTCTTGATTTCAAATCCCGATAGCTGGGGAACGGCGCATCGCGGCGGCCTGTCGCACGCTTGATGATCCATTTGCCAATTTCAATGAGCTGGAGTTTCAAGACGGATTGCGGATAAAACTGTAGCGGACGTCCCAACGCAGCCGATAGCTCTTTGACATATTGTTGCGCGGTTGGGCGCTGATCACCGACGAGGTTATACGACTTACCTTCAATGCCAGGGGCCGCCATCGCCTGAAAAATTGCAGAGGCGCAATCTTCCACTAAAATAAAGGGCAGTGGATTATCGCCCCGATTCCAGCCAATTAAATGGCCCTCCTGGTTCGCAAATCCGACGCCCGAATGAAACGGCATGCCACCTTCGCCAATGACGACGCCGGGGCGCAGGATCACGACTGGCAAGCTCCGCTCTTTGTGCAGTTTGTTCAGAAGGTCCTCACACACCGCTTTGCCGCGTGAATACAGCGCACGAGTTTCGGCCTGAGGATCATTGGGCGTGGTGCCAGTGATTCGGTCTGAGCTACTGCCGAGATAGAGCGACGCAATCGTGCCCAGATAAATCAGCCGTTTGGTTTTGTGGCGCAAACAGGCTTCTGCAATGACCCGCGTGCCGTCCACCATTGAGCGTTTGATTTCTTCCCAGGTGTCGCCGCCACCACCGTGCGCGAGATGAATGACAATTGGGGCGTCGGCCACAGCGGCATCAATCACCGCCTCGTTGGAAATGTCACCAGAAACAACTTTGACATTGGCGTGATGAAAGATTTCGGGCAGCGTCCGCGTGTTACGGGCAATAATCTTGACACGCTGATTGGCATCCAGTAATCGCTTGAGTAAATGCGAACCGATAAACCCCGTCCCACCAATCACGACGACATCGAAGGTATCGGGCGGAGTCGTTGCCGATTGTGCAACGGTTGCGGGCGAGCCCAGCGTAGAGGTGACCTGCTCGCACATCCTGATAACATCTGCGCCGGCCTGCCCGTCAACGGATCGGCCTCGTTTCAAATCGTCAATGCCCTCATAAAACGCGGCGACAGCATTGTTGATGCTCACAATAAACGGATCGTTTTTCGGCACGAGCTTCAGTTGTGACAAGATGTATCCCATCGCGCCGCTGATGCTTTGTCGCGTCAAGTCCTGGGCGATCTTTCTGCCTGTGCGGAAGGAGTTGTAGAAATCCATTTCCTTCGTGCGCGTTTGTACCAGACAACGCTCGTGCAGAAAGTCCGCGTGAATTGTGCCATCCTGACAAATCGCCGTGATTTGCCACGAAGGGAAATCCTGTCCAACGGAAAGAAATAACTGCGCGGTTGCGCGTTCGCCGACTAAAGAAACCTGCCACGTGTCATAAATCTCAACGCCCGGCGCTAATTCCTGGCGGCCTGAGGTGAGCGTCGTGACTTGCGACACCTTGCCAATCAGGTCGTAAATTTGTGAGAGTGGATGCACGCCCTGTTCGAGGAACAGGTTTTGCGGGAGCTGAAACATCCAATGGCTGAATTGCTTGGCACCTAGTTGCCGAAGCGGCACATTCAAATGGCAGATAACATGATGCAGATTGCCAACCTGGCTGGAAGCGATGATTTCTTTGAGCTTCAAAAAGCTCGGACGATACGTCGAATTGTGATTGACGCCGATCATCACGCCTGTTTCATTCGCAGCCTGCAACAACGCTTCGCAATCCTCAGACGAAACAGCCAGCGGCTTTTCGACCATCACATGAATTCCGGCGCGTAGCAGCGGCTCGGCGACTTTGCGGTGTAAGTCAGGTGGCACTAACGCGTGTGCCACATCACAAGTACCGCTGGCAATTAAGTCGTCAATGGAAGAAAAAATGTGCGGAATGCCCCATTTCTTCGCCAAGGCAGAAGCGCGCTGCGCATTGGAATCGCAGACGGCGGTGAGTTTGATATTTGGTAATAGCTTTAAGGCTTCAATGTGAAATAGTGAGATATACCCTGCACCTACGATGCAGACATTGTGCATCTTGCTCATTCTGATTTGGTTCAGCCTTTCATCTTAGGATTGAATTGAACAATGGCGATTATAGGTGGTGCCGAGAACCTTGCAAAGCGATTCCATTGCCGCTACCTTTTACGCGTCCTCGCTGCGGTCGCCCCATACTTTGGGCCGAAGTTATTCTGAAGCTGTTATAGTCAGGTTGCATTTCTAATACCGAAGCCCCGTATCAGCGTGTTGTCACAATTTTGCAGTACAAGGAGCAAAAGTGCGAATTACAAAAGTTTATACGAAAACCGGCGATGCGGGTGAAACCTCGCTTGTCGGTGGCACACGGGTCAGCAAAGCAAGTTTACGCGTTTCGGCGTTTGGTGATGTAGATGAGCTGAATTCTTTGCTGGGCGTTGCGCGTGCCTTTTTATCGGATCAGGAACTGGATGCTGAGCTGGGAAGAATTCAGAATGAACTCTTCATCCTCGGCGCAGATTTAGCCAGCCCGATGGAAGTGCCGTTGCGCAGAGTTGATGAAACGCTGGTGCATGATCTGGAACAATTAATTGACCGCTTGCTGGAAGAACTGGAACCTCTCCGGGAATTTATTCTTCCCAGCGGTAGTCAGGCCGGTGCGATGTTACACTTGGCCCGCACCATTGCCCGCCGGGCAGAGCGGAGCGTAGTCTTATTGGCGGAAGAAGAACAGATCAATTCTCAGGCACTGATCTATTTGAATCGTCTTTCAGATTATTTGTTTGTCGCGGCCAGAGCCGTCAATCGGCGCGCGGGAGTGACTGAACATTTAGCCAATTTCAGCGGAAGGAAATAAAGAGCGAAAGGCTGAAGCGGTATGAAAGCTCTTATCTTGTTAGGAATCATGGTGGTCGCCGTGCCATTGGCATTTCTGTCGCCATATATGGGGGTGTTGACCTACATCTGGATGGCAATTACCCGTCCGCACGAATGGGCCTACGTCCAATCAGCACAATATTCAATGATGGTCGGAGCCGCGACTTTATTGGGCTATCTGGTCTTTGATCTGGTGAAACGCCCACCCAAACTCGGAGCCAACATTTTGATGTTGCTGGTTTGGTTGCAAGCGCTGATGGGGACATATTTGGGCTACAACGTAGCCAATGCTGAAATCAAATTTATCGAATTCACGAAAATCGTGGCGATTGGATTACTGATTTCCGCTCTCGTGGATAATGAACAACGCGTGCGCTGGCTGCTGGCGATGCTCGTGATCTCTGTAGCCATGGTAACGTTCAAGGACTTTGTCGGAAGCATCATCCATTTGGGGAATGTCAAACTGACCGGCCCTGGCGGCTCATTTGAAGATAACAACGATTATGCATTGTTGCTGGTGATGACCACCCCTATCGCATATTACTTCGCTAAAAGTGAAACAATTAAGCTACTGCGCTGGGGCTTCTATGGAATAGCGATCATGACCACCGTCACCATCCTGTTCACATATTCGCGCGGAGGTTTCCTTGGACTTTGCGTAGTCGCCCTAGCAATGGCACTGAAAACAAAACACAAAGTCCTGGGCATCGCCACCCTGGCCCTGGCTGGAATATTATTTATTAACTTTGGGCCAGAGCGAGTGCTGAATCGTTTGAGTACAATTAAAGATGCGCAGGAGCAGGACTCTTCCGCACAAGGACGATTGAAGGCGTGGGAAGTCAGTTTCGGCATTATGCGCGATTACCCCTGGACGGGAATCGGCATGAAAAACATCCTCCTGATTTACGGCAAATATGGAGATATTACGGAAGCCAAAGTTGCCCATAATTCCTATTTGCAATGCGCGGTAGACGCCGGAATCCCAGCCCTTCTCTTTTTCCTGATGATGTTGACTTTGACTTTCTGGAGGCTGCGCGTTGTTCGTCGCACCTTAAAAACACGAGCGCCGGACAACATTGTCATCAACTACACGCATGGGGTAGAAACAGCGTTGTATGGGTACTGCGTTTCGGCGTTCTTTCTCAGTCAATATGCGTTTGAAATTCTCTATATACTTGTTCCGCTGGTAACGGGCCTCAGGGCTATTGCTCGGAATTATGAGAAAGAAGCTCAACTGCGCGAAATGGTTAAGGCTGCGCCTCACAGTGTGCTGAATGAGCCGGCCTTGCCATCCCCGGCAATGTAGGCTGGTTGACTCAACGCCCCGTATGACAACCCACATCACACAGCACGAAGCCGCGTGGGCTTTGTTGCAGGATCAATCTTTTTGCCAGGACTGGGATGAACTATTCGCTCAGTGTTTATGGGCGACACCATTTCAGGGACGGGCTTTTGTTACCACCTGGTATGAGGTATATGCCACACGTTATGAACCTTTGCTGGTAAGCAGGCGCAGGGCAGATGGTCAATTGACAGGGTTGTTAACATTAGCGATTGACCGCGAGTCGGGGTTGATAACTGTGGCGGGAACACATCATGCCGAATATCAGGTCTGGCTGTCTCGCCCTGAACTCAGCAATGAATTTATCCTGGCAGCGCTGACAACTCTTCGGGCG
>JAEUQN010000620.1 GCA_016789725.1 Blastocatellia bacterium
GGCGACAAGTTTGCGTTCGCGCTGACCAAGGATGCCGCGACTGGCCTTCCGATGTTGGTCAAGGCCCCCGCGCCGAACGATGACACGAGCTGCACGCTGGGTGGTACCTCCGGCAACGGCATCAACGCGATCAATGGCGAGAAGTTCGTCACTGCCCGCCTGAAGCAGCAGCTGACTGGCGATGCGCTGGCCAATGAAGCCCGCGAAGGCTACGTTGAGATCCTGAACATGGCGGACATTCCGCAAACCGTTCCGGCGACGCCTCTGTTCACCGCCATCAAGCACGTCAAGGACGCCAATGGCAAGTACGTTGCGCCTTGCACGCCGGCCAGCTTGGCTGTGATGGGTTCCAACCCGACCAGCTACAACGGTGCCGAAGCCACCAGCGCCATCAAGAAGGGCCTGGAAGTGTCGACCACCGGCCTGATGACCAACTGGACGATCATCAACGTCGCCAAGGCTTCTGCCTACACGGGCGCTGCCGTCGCCGTTGAGGCGCGTGTCACG
>JAEUQN010000621.1 GCA_016789725.1 Blastocatellia bacterium
GTATTCGATACCTGAAATGTAAAGAGGCCATTGTAACTACTGAACCGGTCTCAACGGTAAAAGATTTTTTTGCACAACGCATACGCTGGGCTTCCAAATCATCCAAATTTGAAGATCGAAGATTAAAATGGATATTGGGGTTGGTGTTTATTTTCAATTTGGTATTTCCAATTCTCCTGATCGGATCCATTTTCTGGCCGGCTTGCTTGTTCGTATTTTTCTCATTGCTCATAGCCAAAACCATAGTGGAACTACTCCTGCTCTATCCGGTCTCACAATTCTTTAATAAACGGAATGAACTCCCTATTTTTTTTATCTTGCAACTCCTCCATATTCCATACATCATCTGCTCTGCCCTGATGGGACAAATGGGCAGCTATCAATGGAAAGGCCGGCAAGTAAAATAGAACAGCAACAATGACAGCCCCTTCATCATCCCGCTTCTGGAAACGCTTTCGAAAAAACAAAGCGGCTATGGTGTCTTTGGTATTCATTGCCATCATGGTG
>JAEUQN010000622.1 GCA_016789725.1 Blastocatellia bacterium
TGGCGCTGGAGGAATTGCGAGAGAACGCCGGCGCCCAAGGGAAGGCGCTCCCTCCCGGATTCCGGGCTCACCTCGGCATGCTGTACGGAGAGACCGGACGGACTGATCTCCTCAAAGAGAACCTCGAAGCCGAAAAGAATCAGTTCCCCGAGAGCGCGGTCTTCATGGATTTTTTGCTCAAGAAGTTCGCCCCTTGATGCTCACGCGCCTTCTCATCGAACGGGTCGCCCTCCTCCTGGGGTTGCTTTTGCTGGCCGGCTGCGCGGCGCCAAAGCGATACGACTATTCCGCGTTCCGCGAAAGCCGTCCCGCATCGATCCTCGTGCTGCCGCCATTGAACAGGTCGCCGGACGTCGGTGCGACCTACAGTGTGCTGTCTCATGCGACCTTGCCCTTGGCCGAGTCGGGCTATTACGTGTTTCCGGTGACCTTGGTCGATGAGACTTTCAAGCAAAACGGCATGACCACGCCAGCCGATATCCACCAGGTGCCGGTCGGCAAACTCCG
>JAEUQN010000623.1 GCA_016789725.1 Blastocatellia bacterium
AACCCAGCGAAGCCCAGTTGTGAGTCGGGTGATTACGAATTTGGGATCGGATAATTGCGTTTTCTGCCATCGAAAAGTTTTCAGTTGATTAAAGTTGCTGCCCACCTACAGCCAGCCGCATGACGTTTTCTTCGGTGCAAGCCTCGCGGTCGAGAATGCCTGTGATGCGACCTTCGTGCATGACGGCCAGCCGGTCGCTCAAGCCAAGAATCTCTTCCATGTCGCTGCTGATGACAATCACGCCGACGCCATTGGCAGCCAGGCCGCGCATCAATTCGTAAATCTCGGCTTTGGCGCCGACATCAATGCCGCGCGTCGGTTCGTCGAAGATCATGACCTTCGGATCGAGCTGCAGCCATTTCGCCAGCACGACTTTTTGCTGGTTGCCGCCGCTCAGATTTTTGACCAGCGTTTCAATCGAACCGGTTTTGACATTCAGCCGCGTACTGACTGTTTTAGCTTCCTCGCGCTCGCGTTCCCCGTTGACCAGACCACGAACCGCGTAAC
>JAEUQN010000624.1 GCA_016789725.1 Blastocatellia bacterium
CATCGAAAAGGGCATCATTGAGCGCATGGAAGGCGGTCTGGTGGCCGGATTCCCGATGTCCGATCTCCGGGTAGAAGTCTACGACGGCAATTACCACGACGTTGACTCGTCGGAAATGGCGTTCAAAATTGCCGGTTCGCTGGCGATTCAGGACGCCGTGAAAAAAGCCAAGCCTGTCCTGCTGGAGCCGATCATGTCGGTGGAAGTGGTTGTTCCGGACGAGTACATGGGCCCCGTCAATGGCGACCTCATCTCCCGGCGCGGCCGTTTGGAGGGCATGGAGATGCGTGGCACCACCCAGGTCATCAAATCGATGGTCCCGCTCAGCGAAATGTTTGGGTACGCCACCGAATTGCGCAGCCGCACCCAGGGCCGCGCCTGTTTCACGAGGCACTTCGGCCGCTACGCCGAAGTGCCGGCCAATCTGGCCACCGAAATAATCAGCAAGGCCCAGGGCAAAGCCACCAGCTAGCCCGCTGCTAACGAAAGTTTCTACAGGAGAATCC
>JAEUQN010000625.1 GCA_016789725.1 Blastocatellia bacterium
GCACAGAATTACGACGACCAATCCCAAAACAAAGGGGTCCATCGGCTTCACTTCAAAGAGCATTCCGCTCAAAAATCGAGTCATCCCAAACGCACCGAGCAAGCCGATCCCAATGCCGACCAGCGCCGCTGTCATGCTGCGATGCAGGACGAGGCGCAATACACTTCCCGCCGTTGCGCCAAGCGCCATGCGAATGCCGATTTCGCGTGTGCGTTGGGCGACGGAAAAACTCACGACGCCGGAAATCCCGACTGCCGCCAGCGCCAGGCCGAGTAACGAAAACCCTATCAGCAACAGCATCGGGAAGCGGCGCGGCGCGAGCGAATCGGCGAGCACTTCGTCCATCGTGCGAACGAACGAAACACCGCGCTCCGGCTCAACGCGCAATAAGGCTTGTTTGATGGGATTGATGAAGGAAGCAGGATTGGAAGCCGTGCGCACAATGATCGTCATCCAGGGCCACGCCGCCTGGTTATATGCGCGAAAGAATTCCGGGCGCGGCGTTC
>JAEUQN010000626.1 GCA_016789725.1 Blastocatellia bacterium
GATAGGCACGGTACTGGCAAACTCCGCATAACACAAAGCTGCAAAACCACAGGCAATAGCCGTAAATATGTATAGAAAAATGACACCGGGACCTCCGTCGAAACAAGCCTTACCGATACTGCTAAAGATGCCTGCACCGATGATGGCAGCGATGCCAAAAAAGGTAAGATCGCGAACGCCCAATACCTTATGCAGGGATATATGATCGCTGTCGCCATAACCGGCTTCAGCATCCGTAATAATTTTGAGTATGGATTTTTTTCGGAAGAGTGATTTCATAGTGGTAAAGAAAAAATGAATGTACTACAGTGAAAGCAACTATGCAAGTAAACACTACGGGCAAGTGATGACCCAACGATACCCGGCATTCTCCATGAGGGTTTGACTTTTCTTTCGAATAACATGTTCCAAAAAAGACTTCTTAGTGGCGTTTAAAATTAAAGTCTGATAAATACTGACCACCGTTTCGGAAGAAGTCTCGCCATAAAAATCGGCCTCTTTATTG
>JAEUQN010000627.1 GCA_016789725.1 Blastocatellia bacterium
ATGTTGACAAACAAAAAGATGAAGCCTATTTGTTGGTTGGAAACAACAAAATTGTAAAATGTACGCATTACGATAGTAATTTTGAAATTAAAGATTCGATGACCGTTGCGCGTCCTGAAAAAGAGTTTGAAAGCATTGCTGGCGTCAACAAGAACGACGAATTCATGTCGGTTTTTTGGATCAATGAAGACCATAATCAATTGTACCAGCAACATGTAGATTTCAAAACCAGAACGGCTTCGTTTGCCAAAAAACACAGTTTTGATTTTGCTACGCAGAAAGTAATTCAAACCTTTTCATCCAATAATTGCTTTTATTTATTGACGATTACTACCAATTCGAATGTACTCAATTTGTATACTTTTGATTCAAATGGGAAAGAATCGGTGAATAAAATTGATTTAGGAACCAATAGTTTTTTTAATTCTGATAGCGAAAGTACCACACTTTTCGAAGTGCTTAAAGAGAAAATAAGCGGATTTGACACGGCTTTTGAACTTCCTTT
>JAEUQN010000628.1 GCA_016789725.1 Blastocatellia bacterium
CATCCGTGTCGGCGTAGCGTGCCCCGTCCAGCCACCACATCGCCATTCGCTCCCCAAAATGCGGGCTAGCCAGCAACTGATCCACCAGCTTGTCATATGGCAGGGCGAGCATCTCCGGCGTCGGCGGCAGGCCCGTCAAATCGAACGAAATCCGCCGTGCCAGTGTGTGCCGAGGCGCCTCCGGGTTCTTCGCCGCCAGCCGCGGTTCGGTGTAGGCGTCAATCGACGAGCCCGGCCCGCGCACCGGCTTCTCAAACGACCAGTGTTTCCCCCAAGGTGCGCCCTCGGCGATCCACTGTCGCAGCGTTGCCACTTCTTTCTCCGTCAGCCGCGCCTTGTGGCTCCGCGCAGGCGGCATCAGCCGCATGGCGTTTGTTTCGGTTACGCGCCTTAGCAGCAGGCTCTCCTCCGGTTTGCCCGGCGCAACCACTTTCGCCACCGCGCCCTCGCGCGTGTCGAGCCGTAAGCCTGCCATCCGGCCCGCCGCATCGCCCCCATGGCAGC
>JAEUQN010000629.1 GCA_016789725.1 Blastocatellia bacterium
CTTTCAGAATATCGCCCAACAATTCGTCTGTACGTTCGACCAGGGCGTTGGCTTCGCGGGTGAAGGGGCCGTTGTGGTGCGCTTCGGCATCTAAATCCACCAGATGCAGCAAGATCAAGTCAGGCTTTTCGTATTGCAACAGGTACAACGTCGCCAATGTGCGCGTGCGGTCGTCCATCCACTCCTGGGGAAAGGAGGGATAGGCACGCGCGATTTTTTCTACCAGACCGGTCGTGGCTTTGGCTGCAATGGAGGGCAAATCCATGGCTCCGCCGTTGCGGCGCTGAAAGTATTCCGGCAGGTTGAAATCAATCTGATCGGTGACTGTCACCGGCCAGGTGATCGCGGCGGTTTTGCGACCGGCTTCGCGGGCGGCGTGCCACAAGGTTTTGACCTTGAGCAAATCGGCGCTCCAGTAATAATCGCCGCCTTCTTCTTTGGGACGCCGATTGCCCAAAATGCCGTGTTCGTGCGGGGTGACGCCCGTGATCATGGTGGTGTGCG
>JAEUQN010000062.1 GCA_016789725.1 Blastocatellia bacterium
GGCCGAAGAAACCGCAGGCAACCAGCTTGCTGCTGCCGAAGCCTATCAACGCGCGGCGCAGCTTGATCCAAATGAAAAGAACGTCTTTGATCTGGGCAACATTTTGTTGCAATTAACTGCCGCGAATGAAGCGCTAACGATCTTTCAATTCGGCGTCAATAAACATCCGCAATCGTCGCAACTGCGCGTCGGACGAGGTATCGCCGAATACACGCTGGGCAAATATCACGAAGCAGTCGAAACGCTCTGCCAAGCCGTAGACTTGGCGCCCAACGATGCGCGCCCCTACGTGTTTTTAGGTGAAATGTATGGCGTTTCGGTGGAACTCGCGGATGCGATCAACCAACGGTTTGCCAAGCTGATTCAAACGCAACCACGCAATGCGCTGGCGCATTATTACTACGCCATGAATTTGTGGAAAGGCAAACGCGGCACCCAAGCAGACGCCGATCCTGCCCAACTGGAATCCTTACTCAAAACCGCTACCACACTTGATCCCAATTTGGCCGATGGGTTTTATCAGTTAGGCACACTGTACTTCGAGCAAAAAAAATACGCCGCTGCGGCCACGCAGTTGCGCCGCGCCACACAACTGAAACCCCAGGACGCGCAATTTCATTTCAAGCTCGGCCAAGCCTATCAACAAACCAAACAGACCGCCTGAGCCGCCACCGAATTCGCCATCACCAAAAAGCTCAAAGACGAAGCGATGCAGGCTGAGATTAAGCCTAAGCCGTAACCGATGAAGACAAGTAAAGTAGACGCATGACATTGCGCTCTCGGTAGTATAGTCTTAACAGGTCATAGCGGTTTCAATCTCTACAAATAAACAAATCTTATGGCGAATCCCTGGACGCACAAGGCAGGCGAAATCAGCGCATCAGTTTCACAGAGCCGCCGAGAATTCCTGCGGTCGCTCACTGGCGCTGCTTGCGCTCGGCCTTTCTTCAGCGTTTCTTCGAGTGTTGCGGGGCCGCCATTTGCATCCGGCTTGCAAAGCCGCGAGCGGCGGGCAGTCGTGGTGACCTTCGGCGGAGGCTGCCGCGACGAAGAAGTACTCACGCCGATGGGTCAACAAAACGTCCCTTATTTGCTCCGGGAACTGCTGCCGCAAGGCACATTCTTTACGCACGTTGAGAATCGCGGGATTCTGGGACACTACGTCGCTACGGCCAGCCTGACCACTGGCGTCTATGAAACCTTTGACAATTTTGCCTCGGTTCCGCCGCAATCTCCGACCGTCTTTGAATACTTCCGCAAGGATTTGAAGCGTCCTTTGCACGATGCCTGGGTCGTTGCTCCCAGCAATGGTTTCAATCGCATCGGCAGCAGCGATGTTCGCTCTTTCGGGCCTGGCTATGGCGCGCAGGTGATCCTGCCAAAACGCTTTCTCAAACAGGCGCTGATGGGGACGACGGGCGATTACACGCGTCTGTTACAGGACAACTATGAGACGCCGCTGTTCAGTCCGCAAGTCGAAGGGGGCAAGGTCTCGCTGGATGAATTCACGGAGTTACTCAACCTTTCAGCAAAAGATTTTGTCACGCAGGCGCTCACGCTTTCGAGCGCGGACGAGTTATCGTTCTTTGTGGCGAAGCGGCTGATGCGCCGTTATGCGCCACGTCTGCTCTGGATCACGCTGCACGATATGGATGTCGCGCATGCCGGTTGTTATTCGCTGTATATCGAAGGCATCCAACGCACGGATCGCCTGTGCCGCGAGATTTGGCGCACGATTCAAAGCGAGCCAGAGTACGCGGGCAAAACTTCGTTATTCATTCTGCCGGATTTTGGCCGCGATTCGGATGGCAGCATTGGTGGCAACGGATTCCAGCACCACCGCACGGGAGACGCGCTGTCGCGCACTACGTGGATGTTGGCGCTGGGGCCGGGCATTCACGCCAATCGTGTAGTTGATCGTCCGGTCGAACATTTGGATGTCGTGCCGACGCTCGGCGCGCGGCTTGGCTTCGATGCGAGGATGGCTCGCGGCAAACCGCTGACCGAACTTCTTTAGCGCCCATAGCTACGATGCTACTTCAAATTCAGGTCAACCATTTCAAGGACTACCCGCCTGAAGCTCGGCGCGTGGCGACCAGCCACATTGAATTGCTGCGCAAACTCCCGGCGGCCTTCACTCCCCTGTTGTTGCAGCAGATTCAGGCTTATGACTGGCGCTTTCCTGCCGAGCGCCGTGATATTGATCGGCAACTTACGTTTCTTAAATCTCTTGCGGAGGCTGAGCGTCGGAGGCTTTTCACCGGCTTCGAGCAACTGAAACTACCGGCGCAATTGCTGGACGTGAAGTGGATCGAGTCACCGGTAGAGTTCTCTGAACAACTCTCTCATCACCTCTGGACGACGGGCCAGATTGATGCCTTTCATCAAGCGTCAGAGGCTTATCTGAAAGCAGTTTTCGCCGCCATTCCCGCGCAACCGCCCACGACTCGCAGACTGGGCATCGCTGTGATTGGCAAAGGCGTCGAACGAAACACGTATCCGCTCTTTCGCAAGCTGCGGCCTTATGGCTCGCGCTTCACCAATGTCAACCCGGCGAACGGTCTCAAAACGCTGCTCGCGCACGTCACAGACAGAGCCGCCGCGCACCCGTCGTCGTTCGATCACTGGTATATTGATGGCGGCCCGGCGGAAAAGATTGAGCAGCCTTTTCTCACCAGCATTTCCTATCACGGACTCGCACAAAACCGTCAGGCACTGTTGCGTAAAACCAGCAGCGCAATACAAAACGGAATCGCTGGGCCGAAAGAACTGCTCTCGTTGCTGCACGGAATGAAGCCCGAAGAAATCGGATTTGATATGGCAGGCCCGAACGGCGCGATTCTCAGCCACTTTGCCACGAGCCTCTTAACCTCCGGTTCGGGCACGCAGATCTTCAGCACAAGTTTTGTGCAATGGGCCACGCGCGAGCTTTGGCGTCGCGCCCAGCCGTTGACGATGCTGGCTCGGTTTGCGCCGCGTCAGCGGCTACGCCCGATGAATGAACTGCTTTCCGGTGATGAGCAGACTGTCGAAATGGACGCGCCAGGCTCGCTCATTGACGCCGATATGGGTGCCTATTATATGTGGCTTGAACAGCAGCGACTTTCTGGAGCTGAACAGTCGTCATTCATGATCTGGTTCGAGGATCACGCTGAAGCATTGGTGGTTTCGCCCTCGCTGGCTCGCAACACGGAATCCAATGCACGGGTGGATATGCGCTGGCTACTTGCGCAAACAGGTTGATCGTGTCAATGACTTGCGCCACGAAGTGCCTGGACGAAGAATCCCGCTCCTGCTCTTTACGCCCTGCTGAAGATTGAATTGCTGAGAGTTCCCGTGCTGTCTGAGAACGATTCCTGTTCAATACCCAGCGAGTGCAAAATGCTCAGATACACATTCGACATGCGTGTCTCGCCGTTCCGCCAGTAACCGGCGTGCTTGATTCCCATATTCGCGCCACCTGCGATCATCGTCGGCAGGTTATGCGGGTTGTGGGTCGTGCTGGCACCGCTGCCAAATAACACAATCGTATTGTCGAGCAGCGAGCCGCTACGGTCTTTGTATTCGTTCATCCGCGCGAGGAAGTGGGCGATTTGCTGACTCAAAAACAGATCATACTTGGCGAAATTGAGTTGCCCTTCCTTGTCGGTGGCGTGCGAGAGGTTGTGGTGCGTTTTGGACAATCCCAACTTGAGCGGGAACGTGTCGCTGATTCCCATGCCGTCTTCGCGATTGAGCATGAACGCGACCGAGCGCGTGATGTCGGCGTCGAAGGCCAGCGCGATCAGATCGAACATTGTTTTGTAATACTCGGACGGGTCGCCTTCGTTGGTGGCATCGAGTTTTAGATGGGAGTAATCCTGCTTCTTGAGCGGAATATCAATCCATTTTTCCGAAGCGGCCAACCGCGCTTCGACTTCGTTGAGCGAGGTGAGGTACTGCTCCATCCGCTCCCGGTCTGTCTTGCCGAGCTTTTGGTTGAGCGCTCGCGCATTCTCCGCCACGGCATCCACCAGTTTGATGCGGCGCTGCAACCGCTCGTGCTCGGTTTTGAGCGACGCACGGTCAAGGCTGAACAGGCGCTCGAACACACGGCGCGGCTTGTTTTCTGCCAGAATTGCGCGCCCTTCGAGGCTGTAAGAAATCGTGCCCGTGCGCGACAGGAAACCCGTGCCGGCGTCAATTGAAAGTGTCAGCGACGGCTGACGACAATATTGCTTGGTATGCTGCGCGATGACCTGATCGAGCCCGGCTGTGTTATACGTTCCGGGTTTCGGATTTTGCAGCGGTGCACCTGTCAGCCACATATCGGAACACGTGTGCGGGTCTGCCTTCGGGCCGTTCGGATGATACAGCCCGCCCATGAAGCTGATCTGCTTTCGGAACGGCAGCAGCGGCTCGGTTGATTTGCTGTAAACGACTTCACCGCTTTCCGCGACCGCCGGAAACCAACGCCACTCAGAGATGCCATGATCCTTCAATGGCAGCGACATTCCATTGGCGGTGTAGATTGCGCAAAAGCGCCGTGGGAGGCGATCCGTCACCTCAGCACCCATTACGTCGAGGACTGGCAGGGCCAGCGTTGCGCCGCCGAGACCTTTCAGGAAAGCGCGGCGATCAATGCGGAATGAGTTGGTCATAGTTCCTCCAATATAGGATTTAGGATTTGGGATTTAGGATTTCAGGCGCAAAGGGCAGATAAAATAAGGTGTGGCCTCCCCTAATTCCTAAATCCCAAATCCTGAATCCTATTTTGCTATTTCTCCAAAAACATCGGACTGTGGACGACATAGCGAATCAAGTCTTTCATCCGATAGCCATCGGCCTTCAACTTCAGCCCATCTTGTTTCAACTGATTGCGTTCGCTGTACGTCAGACTGCGACCAGAAGCGTAAATTGCCAGATGCTTCAGGAAGCTGAAGGCCACCTGATCAATGCGATCATTGGCGAGGTAACGCTTCAGATCGTTGGCGCCGCTGACTTCCGTATGGTCAGGCAGCGTGCTGCGTGCGTCCGCAGGCTGTGTCTTGAGCCTGCCGCCAGCGTTGAACTCTTCGAGCGCGACGCCCCAGGGGTCAATCTTGGCGTGACAATTCCGGCAGGCAACAACATCGCGATGTTGTTCGAGACGCTGGCGCAGCGTCAACCCCTTCTCTGCTTCTTTGAGTGCAGGGACATTCGGCGGCGGATCAGCGGGCGGTTCGGCGACAATCTTGCGCGCCAGCCACGCGCCGCGCTTCACCGGATTCGATTCCCGCCCATCGGAAAGGCCAGCCATAATGGCCGCCTGCGTTAAGACGCCGCCTAGTTCTGTCCGGTCATGTCTGATCGGTATGAAGCGGAACCCGCTCTCGCTCTTCTCGCCGAGGTCATAGTAATTGGCAACCGTTTCGTTCGCCACGATAAAATCCGACTGCACCAGATTTTTTGCGGGAAGGTTTTCGCGGATTAGATAGCGCAGGAATTCTATCGGCTCCTGCCGAAGCTGCGTGCGGGTTTCCCGCGTGAGTTTCGGAAAGCGTGTGCGATCCGGCTCAAGCACTTGAAACTTATCGAGGCTCAGCCACTGCGACGCGAATTCGTTGATGAAGCGCGCGAATTTCGGGTCTGCGATCATCCGCTCCGTTTCGACATCGAGTTGCTTGCGCAGCGTTCCTGCGGCGGCGAGTTGCAATGTCTTTGCATCCGGCGGGCTGTTCCAAAGGAAGTAGGACAGCTTCGACGCCAACTCGTAATTGTCCAGCGGCTCCGGCTTTGGCGTTGTGCTGTTCTCAATCAGAAACAGAAATTGCGGCGAAGTCAGCGCGACCAGTAGCGCATCTTTCACGCTCTCTTCAAAGCTGCGTCCGGCGGTTGCCGAGTTTCGGTACACCGCAACCAGCGCCTCCTCTTCGGCTGTCGTAATCGGACGACGGTATGCGCGCCGCGCGAAGTTGCGGAGAAGCTGCCGTGCGTAGGCGGGATGATCGCTCTTCTGCGCAGAGGCGATGAAAATGTTTTTGTACGCTGGTGGCGGCCACGTTTCGTGCAACGGCCCCTCGAACTCAACCGAGCGAATCAACAAGCGTGGCATATCGCGTCCGTCGGTGTATTCGCTGCGCACGCCGATTTCACGCACGCCCGCCAGATAGTTGACGTTGTCTTTTTCCACCTCAGCATTCGGGAAATTGCGCATCGCCCCTTCAAACACATAGCGTGAGAGGTTTGTCCCGGCAACGGGCTGCGGCTCGCCCACAGCGACCAGCGAGCTGCCACAATCGCGGCGGAATCCGAGATGCACGCCGACTTTCGGCATGCGTTTCTCGAACGCGAGGAAACGGCGTGCCACCTCATGCGTTGCGGGCAACGGCGTCAGCACGATTTTTGCAGTGTCGCGCACGCCGTCAATGGATGCGCTGATTGGGGTTGCTTTCGCTGCAAGCCGGACAACCAGAAACGCAGGCTGCTGTAGGCTGCCCGTGAACTGCCGGTCGCCGATTTTCAAAGCCACGTCCGGCAATTTCGGCCCGTTATTGCGCCCCGGCGGACGCTTCTGTTCCTGCGCCGCTTTCAGCTTTGCTGCCTCTGCATCCAGAGGCGCGGGATGCACGTCCACCTGATAAATGCCCGGCGTAGAGATCATCGCGGAACCGCCATTGACCACGAGGCCCGCGCCTTCCGCTGCACTCGCGCCCTTGTCCAGCAGGAGGCCATCGTCATACTTCGCCGCTGTCACCGTCACGCGGAAGCGCCCGTCATCAGGCAGCTCGCGCACCGCGATCTTGAAGTTCGCCTTAGGCCCATAAGTTCCGTCGGCCCCAAACAGTTCGTCGTTGGGAATGGCCGGACGCAACAGGAGTCCTTCAGGAACTGTCCCGTACGCCTTGCCTTTCGGATAGCCGCCGCTGCCGCGAAAATCGGCGAACACCGCGTGATAGATGCTGTCGAAATCTCGCCACCCGCGCACAGTGTCGTTGCCCTGATAACCTTCAATAAATCGGTATTTCGTCCGCATAAAAAACGGCTCGAAGGAGAAGGGCTTCTTCACGGTCAACTGTGTGACGATAAAGTCTGCCGGAGTCAGCAGCGTGCTGCCTGCTCCCAGCACGAGCTTCTCGCTGACGGGTTTCGGATTGATCCCGCTGCCGAAATCGAGTCGGAAGTTCTGAATGGACGGTTTGGATTTCGGGTCAATAATCACCCGGTTGAGCGCCTTCTCGGCGATCTCGAAATAGGTCTCGGTCAGCAGTGGCGACAGCTCAAGTCTTTCGTGATTATTCAGGAATCCGTCTTTCGAGACGGCATCGGGAGGCAGGATGTCGGAAACATCGTCTTCCAGCATGAGCAGTTCGCGCAGCGTGTTGCGATATTGCGCGACCGTCAAGCGCCGGATCAGTCCATTCCTGGAGACCTGACGCGTGCGCGCCGCGGCGAGTGCCTCATCAATCCATTTGGTCATGCGCTCTCGGTCGGCGTCGTTGGGCTGTGGTTTGGCACTCCTCGGCGGCATCGTCCCGGCATCAATCCGCTCGCGGACGGCTTCCCAGATGGGAATGTGTCGGTCATCTAACTTTGCGTCGAGTTGATCAACTCTGATTCCGCCCATGCCGGTGTCACCATCATGGCAACGCAGGCAGTTTTGCGTTAAGAACGGCTTGGCGAACTTCTCGAATGAAGCGGCAATCTCGTCATCCGATCCTGCGGAGGATTGTGCCCTGGAGGCAACGGCGACAATTGCGGCGCAGCAAAGGAATAGCAGCAGCGCCCAGCCCCGTCTTTGCCTATGAATGTTTATGCTCATACCAAGTTGATCATGCTCCAAAGTATGTTTTGTTGTGCCGCCCACTGTCCCCCGGACGACTTCGACTCTGGCGATGCTTCCTAGTTTGCTGACAGCAATCGGGGACGATCACCGCTTAGTTTAGGCCAGCGTATTTTCGATACTACGAGAAGGCGATATGTATTTTAATGGAGAGACCTATGATTGTGAAGACGATGGTGCTCTCTATTGTGGTCGCCGCGAATAGAGAATTGCTTTTTTATTTTGAGGAAGATCGGTTGATAAGCAGGACATCGCTTGTTTCGACGCCGCGGATTACCGCAAGTTGACTGCCGTCCGCATTCCAGTTAAAGGTGATGATGCTATCTGACGGAAAGTTGGTTAGTGGTTTTGGCTCTCCGCCGTCGAGCGGTTGTGTCCAGATGTTTGAAATGCCGCCCGGGCTGTTGAGGAACGCGATTGACTTTCCGTCCCGTGTCCATCTCACGATCCGTTCGGCGACCGTCGCAGGAAAGTCGAAACGCTTAATGCGTTGACCGTCTTCGAGGCGGCTGATGCCGATGCCCCAGCGCGATCTTTCAATGCTTGAATCGAGATAATGATAGGCCACAAACTTTCCGTCGGGCGATACGGAAGGCCGTGAGGCGCTAGTCTGGGTTATGGCTGTGGCCGCGCCGCCGCCGATTGGCATTTTCCAGAGTGTTGGATAATTTCCGCCAGACTGATAAATGATCCAGCGGCCATCCGGCGTACATTGTGGATAGAACTCGCCGTTGCCGTCAGTGATTCGGGTTAGGTTCGATCCATCAATACCAATGCGCCAAAGGTTATACTTTCCCTCTCGCTCGGCGACAAAGATCAACTGCTTCTCATCTGCTGTGACCGCAAGCCCAAGTCTCGCATTGGCACCGACTGTGAGCTGACGAATATTCGAGCCGTCCGCATTCATCGTCCAGATGTCCGAGTTGCCACCTGCGTTTGATGTGTAAGCAAGACGGCCATCCGGCAGCCAGATCAACTCGTTGAGCCAACCTGCCTCGGACATTATCTGTTTTGCTCCGGCTCCGTCTTGGCCGACCGTCCAGATGTTTGAGACGGTGTGATTTTGAATAACGGCTAGTGTTTTTGCGTCCTTCGTGAGACTGAGATTTTGGTAATTGTTTAGATCACGCGTAATCCGTGAGGCCGTACCGTCCGGCAGCGAAATATGCCACAACTGGTTTGGGGCGGTTGATGATTCCGAAGCCGTCACCACAAGTCCATCCGCCAGCCACCTCGGCTGTCCAAGCTGTTGCCAACGCGTGTCGGTTAGCTTACGTTCGACCCGCGTCTCGACGTCCACTGCCAGTACCGTCTCATAACGGCCCTTTTCATCGCTCTGATTTACCGGAAAGGCGATGCTCTTTCCATCGAGGGACCACGCCGGGGCCTGCCAGAAAATATTAAGGTAATCGGGGTCGTGGCGCGAAACAAGCACCACTTCGTTTGTGCCGTCAGTACCCGCGACGATCAGTCGGCTCTCCTTCTGATTCATTTTCATAAACGCCAACCTGGTGCCGTCAGGCGAAAATGCTGGGGGGCCGATATCGTTTGCGACCTTTAAGATCGGTCCGCCCAGCACTGGCACGCGAAACAACTCCGTCTCGCCCTTATCTCTTTCTAGCGCAAGGTAATAAACAAAATTGCCGTCAGGTGCGAATGTGACCCATACTAGCGCCCGCTGGGATGGGGCCGCAATCCGCGCTTCGTTTGCGACCGCGACTTGGCGTATCCAAAGACTGTCGCCGTCCGCACCCGCGATAATGTGCGCGACATATAGCCCGTCCGGCGAGATCGCGGCGCGTTTCGATCTACCGGAAGTGGTCAGCCGCGTTATGTCCGATCCGCGAAAAGGCACGCTTCGTGCCTCGGCGCTCTGGTCCCTCATCCCAAGTTTATAAATACCGAACAGGATTCCCGCAAATCCGGCTACTAAAACAACTATGACCAGAGGTGCAAACCATTTCGAACGAGTCGGCGGAACAACTGCGGGCGATGTATCGGCGACAGGCTCGCGGCGCCAATCGGAAATCTCATAAATATTGTCGGAGCGCTCGACGCTAACAGGCTCGACCGTTTCGCGCGCCGCAGCAAGATTGCTAAACACACGAACGTTTCTGTGTCGTTCAACACGGCGAGAGATCGGATTCGCAGCTTGCGATTGTTCATTCGGCGGCGGATCAAAATCTTCAGCGACTTCCGTTGACGTAGCAAGGCCATTTCCGTTTTTCACAACGCGAACCGCGCCGTTGAAACGATAACCGCGCCGCTTCAAGGTTTCGATATAAGGTCTTCCGTCGCTCGTTTCCCCGAGGGTCTTACGCAGAACGTGAAGATACTGGGCGAGGTTCGACTCTTCGACAATCGTGTCGGCCCATATCTTTTGCATCAACTCTTCCTTACCGATGACCTTGCCCTCACTTTCGACGAGCGCGATCAGTGTCTCAACGGCCTTGGGCGTGATCTGAACCTGGTCACCATTCCGGTAAAGAAGCCTTGTGGCGGCATCGAGTCGAAAATCCTCGAACACATAAACCTTCTGTTGCGTGGGGTTAGTCACATTAAAGATAAATTCACGATTTTTTTACGTTAAATCCAAGGACAGGTCTACAGCTCCAGCTTAAATTCTCCAATGGAGCGGACAGAAAATTGAGGAGGTGCTCGTCTTCTGATCCTTGGTAAGAATACAGGAATCATAGCGCAGGGCACCAGAAATACAAAGAGGTTTCCCAGGTCCTTAAGGTCTGCTCAAATCATCGGAAAATTTTGGAGATACACCGAACTTGGAGGGATTTATGAACTTAGATAGTTTTGGCAGCCGCTTTGCCGCGATAGTGTTCTGTCTAACTTTTCTGGTAGTTTCCCCTGCGGCTGTTGTCGGGCAGGACGTTCAACCACGCGTGGCAGCGGGAGCAGGAGTCACAGTCCAAACCCAGCAGGCTTTGGGTTTGGTCGCGATTGGAGACTGTTCTGGGACGCTGCTCAATCAGTATTGGGTGCTGACAGCGCGGCACTGTGTGACGGTAGACGCCAAGGTAGACTCGGCCTTTCATCCGCCAAATCTAATCCGAATTACGGCAGCCTGGTCTCCCCAAACAGCTATCGTATCCCGTTTTCATGATTTCAACATTAATTCCGCTCCGGGTTCGGCCCGTAACCTCGACATCGTTCTCTTGTATTTGGGCAACACCAATCTCGGAGAAACCGCTGCCAGCCAGAAGATGTTTGTCGTGACTCGCGACGGCAAGATCAGCGGACGACCTAAGGAGACGGACACAGTTATGCAGTACGGCAGAGGCTTCTCGACATTTGCGAAGGACCTGTCCACGCCATCCGGCGGGAAGGGGCGCTATCGCAGCGCCGTTTTCAAGCCTTCGGCGATTTCCGAAACCCACTACAACCTCAAAATGACTGACGGCCAATCCGGCCACGGCGGAGACAGCGGAGGCCCATCCGTCGTCACCGTCTATGGTCAGCCTAATGGTGGCATTGCAGGCGTCCAGTCTACGTGCGAAGCCAGCGGCCACATTACCGGAGCGCCATCTAAAACATGGGATTGGGCTACGGGTATTAATTACTGCACATATGTGTCAACCGAGCCATTCCTAAGCGAGATAGCCGCAGCGATCAAAGAAGCGCCGCTCAAGACGCCCTTCATCACCGCGAGCCAGGCAATAATTCTTAGTCCCACTCATTCCTTCGCAGAGGTATATCTGGGCTGGGAAGGCGGGCCGGAGCATCCAAACGTGGAAGTATGGGTCTCGATAAACAACGCACCCGAAATTCCTGCATTTTCGATAGACTTCGCACAGGGAAGTCCTTTGTGGAAACAACCGAAAGCTGCTGGGACGCACAAATTGCCACGGCACAGTGGGCACATTGGGACATATAAGTATGTCTTAAAGGCTGCCGGAAAGACCTTGTCCACAGTTGTAGTCGTCGTTCCATAGTGAAGTAAGAACCAGCGAGGCTCGATGCACCTTTTACTTTGTTTAGTCTCAAATCCGGTCTGAGGTCTGCCTCCCGTCCCATCCATCTAAACAGATTCATACGGTTATCTTTACTGCTTACAAGTAAAGATAATTTCGCGCTGGTTTTGATTCACTCGAACCGAAACCAGTAATCAACCCGACAAAGCAGGAGAAAAACAATGAAGCACAAAATCTACAATGATGTCCTCCTTAATTTTCGCATCTGCGCGCTCGTTACTTCGGGGCGTCAGACCTTGCACCTTGCGTTAGCAGTCTTTCTGGTGATCCCCGCCCTCGTCCACTCCACAGTAGGATGGACGTCGGTGGAAGAGGTTAGTTTTCGACAGGTCGTCATTACTCCGTCGGGAACGGCGCTCGGCGGCGCGGTGGATTTGACGCTCCGTAGCGACGGCTCCTACAAAGCGCATTTCCATATGCATGACAGCGGGGCGATTGACTATGACTTCGTGGTGCGCGCCGTCTTTACGACGTCCAACGGCACGTCTTTCGCGCTGCAACATAGCGGCCATGTCGAAGGCACGGAATCTACCACGCTGACGCGCGGCCCTCGCCGTAACAATGACAAGGATATTGCTGGATTTCATCAGCTCATCCGGGACAACTGGCCGGCGGTCAAGGCAGGCAAGATGTCTGTCAGTAAAGATTACTCGAAGGCCGGCGTGGTCGGCTTCGTCGAAGACCTCTCAAAAACCATCGTCGAGATCACCGGCGGAGCGGCTCGCGGAGCCGTTGGCGCGGTGATTGCGCTCGGCGACGAAATGGCCAAGACATTTGAGAGTTTGGAACAGTCCGGCACGATCAGCGTCATTGCCGGTGTGGCGGTCATCGCGTCGGGCGGAGGCGCGGTCCTGGCGGTTACCACTGGAGTAAAGGCGGGGCTAGTGACAAAGGCACTTATCAAGAATCGGCCATTGACCGCTGACGAATATACTTTTGCGAATGTGGTTTTTAATGGCACGCTACCCCCGGCTCAGGACATTATTCTGACCAATCTCGAAGGCTTAGGCGGAAGGGCTTTCGTCATGCCGGGCGTTGGCAACAAAATTTACGTCAACATCGGAGCCTATGGTTATGATCGCCCGATGACACATCTTAGGAGTAAGGACGACAATCCGGGGCGGCTTTTCATTCACGAACTGACGCATGTCTGGCAGATTCATCATAAAAAGTTTGTACCGGGCTGGGTGTGTGCGGGGCTGATCGCTCAAGCCGGAAACACCTTCAGTGATGCATACGATTACAGGTCTAAGGGGTTCCTGCCGTGGACGGAATTCAATATCGAAGAGCAATCGTCCCTCGTGGATGAGTGGTTCGGTCGGCGACAGGATCGGGCAGCAAGTAAAATGAACCCCGAAGATCCCACCGATTCCTACTTCCGCTACATCCGTGACAACGTAAGAGGGGCAATAACGGCAATGGCCGTCACGCCGCCGCGAACCTCGGTCAGAAATGACTTCAATAACGATTCGAACGCCGACATTCTCTGGCTCAACGAATCAACCCGCCAAACTCAGATCTGGCACATGTCTGCTTCATCAAGGATCAGCCGCTCGACCGTCACGCTCGACGGCAAGCCAATTCTTGTCCAGGACCCCTGGCGCATCGTGGGAAGCAGAGACTTCAATAATGATGGGAGTACTGACCTACTTTGGCATAACCGCACCAGCAATGAGACACAGCTCTGGTTCATGAATAGAGAAGCGCGAGCTAATTGGGCAACCGTTCTTGACGAAGGCGCTCAGCCAATTTTTGTCGGACCGCCCTGGAGCATTGTTGCGACGGCTTCGGGACAAATCATCTGGCACAACAGTTCGAGCGGCGAAACGCAAATCTGGCGAATGAACGCCCAGCGAATAACCAGTAGGGCAACGGTTCTGAGTGAAGACGGCAAACCATTTCTCGTCGGCCTCCCGTGGCGCATCGTCTCCAGCGGCGACTTCAACTCGGATGGGAGAACGGATATTCTCTGGCACAACAGTTCGAGCAACGAAACGCAGATATGGCTGATGAATGACCGCAATGTTATCGGGCGAAGAACGGTTCTGGGGGAGGACCGCAAGCCAATGTTTGTGGGGTTGCCCTGGCGGATAGTCGGTGCAGACGATTTTAATCGCGACGCCGCGTGCGACATTCTGTGGCACAACAAAGACACTGGCGAATCCCAGATATGGTTCATGAGGGAGCATTCCATCGCCCGTCGCGCCACGGTTGATGTCCGCGACGGCGGCGGCAATATGATCGGCCCGCCGTGGCGCATTGTGCCAACCAACCTGCCGCCGTCGGAACAGGCCCCCGTCGGCCCACTAGTGGTGCCGGTACAGGCTTTTGAGGGTGGCTGGCAGACCGTGACCAATCAGAACGGCCACTACACCCTTATTCTCAGGATCGAAAATCGTGGGCAGAACCCGATGCTCTACGACACCTATATCACGGGCCAGTTCATTAATACCGATGGCGCAACTCAGTATAACGGCATCCTCCAAGGCACGATACCAAGAGGTACGCGGACGCTGATCTACACCTACACCCAGCCGGAGATCAAAGCGAGCGGAAACGGGCAGTTCACTCTGTCTAACGACGGCAACGCCATCACAGGAAACGGCACTGTCGGCGGTGTGACCTTCACCTGGAACGGTACGCGCGCCAAATAGCGTCCACGCGCCGCCCTACGAGACATCGGCTACATGACGAAGGCCGACGTTTCCGATGATCTGGACGGAAGCGAAGATGAATATTTTTACAAAGTCGAGGCCGGGTAAGCTGACCGTCACTCTCAAGGTCAATGCCAACGAGACGAACGCCGGAGCTTACCTCGACCTGTTTGGCATCAGCAATTCTTAATACGGAAATCATTCGAGTTGTAAACCATAGAGAAAAGCCCGGTGACGATCCAAACTCTCCCTGGATTATTGGCTCAGAAAGAGTCACACATTAGGCCTGTAAACTTAACAGGCTGTGGTGGCGGATCTCTCCCCCCTAGATCACTTCCCGCCGCATTGGCTAAAGACACTTGTCGCCAAAATAACGTCCCATCTGCGGTATTGACGTAAGTTGCTTAGTCTAAACAGTTGACCATCACTTGCCGAGGGGTTATGTTGGAGTTTTATGTGCCACAAGAGAGAATTCGTCAGCTCTTTGCATGATGGCGTGTGACATGTATGTGACTGGAATAGAGCCTAATTCGTGGCATTAGATAGGAACAAATGTGAATTCAGAAGGCTGCCAAGCTGTAATAAATGGTAATAGATAGCGTTTATGTGTGAACAAACGCAAAAACTTGGGCGGGCGTTCATAATCCCTAGGTCCGTGGTTCGACTCCACGCGCCGCCACCAATGAAATCAATAAGTGAGAGCAGGGTCAATGCCTGCTCTTTTTCGTTTGTGACGAATTTGTTACGTGACTGGGTCGGAGATTCCGCCAGTGCTTTTTGTTTGCCGTGGTCTGTCTATGGGGATAGAGACACGACGTTTGCATTTAGGAATGTCTCTAAATTTCCGCAATCAAATACGCATTGGCCCCTATTTCCGTTAACTGTGTGGCCGTCATATGGCGGAAAATCGTAAAAGTGGAAATCCTCGATTTGAGGTTCTTAGCGTAATTGCTTGAACCCCTTTTGATCTCGCTGGCGTGCGCGTCTGGCGATGGGCTGGCTTCAAACATTTAAATAATAATGAGTTGTGTGCAACCCGCAAAACGAAGTGACTTGCATCTTGTCATCTTGCTTTTTGGCAGCCTGGTATTGTTGTTAGTTACCTCTTCTGCTTGCAGGCAAGAGGTTAGTTTGCCTGTGCCTGAATCCAAGGAATACCGCAATTTAGTCACGGCATTTTATGTTGGGCTCGCGGCTTTGCAAACCGGCGAAGATACCCGCGCGAAAGAAAAGCTCACCTTAGCCACGCAAATTGCACCGGGCGAGCCTGCAATCTGGGCGAATCTGGGACTATTCCACGTGCGCCAGCAGGAATTTGACGCGGCGTTTGAGATGGCCGAAAAAGCGCGCGCGCTTGCGCCCGACAATAGCCAGATTGAAACGTTGCTCGGCTTGATCGAAAGCAAGCGCGGCAAACTGCCGGAAGCGATTGCACATTTCAAAAAAGCCGTAGAGTTGGATGGCAAAAACCTGAAAGCCCTCTACGCGCTCGCGCAGGAAACCGAGCGGCAAAGCACCGACACGAGCGATGCTGACGCACAAAAGTTGCTGGAAAACATGCTCGTGGTGCAGCCCGAAAACACTGCGGTCTTGTTGGATGCCACTCGCCTCGCTGCGAAACGTGGTGACAGCGATGCAGTGCAAAAAGCGATAGCCAAGCTTAGTGAAAAATCCGCTTCGTGGCCCGAAGAAGCAAAACAACAACTGGCGACGTTACAGCAAACTGCGAGCAGCAATGTGCGTGCAGCGGCGGCGCAATCCGCGTTTCTGAAAAATGTGTTGGCGCGTGTCCCCGATTATCGGCAAAGCATGGATGGCGTGAAGACGCCGCCGGAGTTTGTGGGCGATCCGTTTACGAAATTCATCAAATTGCCATCACCGAGTTCTGCGCCTGCCCCGCCGGATATGGCTACAACCTTTGAAGCGCAGCCGATTCCTGGCGTCCCGGAAGGCAAATGGAATTGGATCGGCGCAATCGCATTCGGCGATGGAGGTAGTTCGGCAGTGGTGCTTGCCGATGACGCCGGAATTCGCATCACGGGCGGTGCGAATATCAATCTGCCGCGAGGCAACGGATTCATTCTGCCGGTGGATTTCAATTATGATTTCAAAACTGACCTTGTTGTCCAAAGCAAAAACGGAGTCCGCTTTTTGCAACAGGAAAGCCTGACCGCCTTCACCGATGTTACGGGGAAAACCAGCTTACCCGAACAGGTTCTTACGCGTGGTTACATTAGCGCGGCGACAATAGACTTCGATCTGGACGGGGATTTGGACATTTGGCTTAGCCCCGGCCCGCCGAATTACAACACACGCACAACGCCAATTGTGTTGCGGAACAAGGGCGATGGCACATTTGATGTCGCCGAGCCTTTCAAGATCACTTACGACGATAGGGAGGGGCTTGATCCTGAGGGCAAGTCAATTGCTATGTGGCAAGGCGATCTAGTCAGTGCAGACATTGATGGTGATGGCGATTCTGATGTGGCGATGTTGGGTGGAAGCCACACACAAGAAGGTTGGCAGTTACGTCTTTTTCGTAATGACAGGCTAGGCCAATATCAAGAACGTCCCCCGCCAAAAGAAATTGGCAATGTCAAAGCCGTTGTTGCGGCAGATATTAACAGTGATGGCGTGATGGATTTGGTCGTAATTAGTTTGAGCGGGAAAATTTTCCGGCTCTCATATCGAAGCGACAGTAATAATTGGGAGACTAAAGAACTTGCTGAGCTTCCAATCAATGATTCAATTAATCTTATTTCGTCAGGCGCTCAGCGGTTATTGATTGCCGATCTTGATAATAATGGTAGCCTTGATCTAATTGCTGTTAACAAAATCCTACTAAGTGACGACAAGGAGAGCTACACTACTCTTAACGCTACGCCCATAGTAAGCGTAATTTCCGTCGCCGATGTAAATGCTGATAACCGCCTCGACCTGCTTGGAATAAATGCGAACGGCACGCCTACCCGATTCATTAATCGCGGCACGAAAAATTATCACTCCCAAACCATCCGCACCCGCGCTGCCAAATCCACGGGCGATCAGCGGATCAATTCGTTTGGCATCGGTGGCGAAATCGAAATTCGGTCGGGTCTGCTCACGCAAAAACAAGTTATCACATCGCCACTGCTGCATTTTGGCCTCGGCGAAAATACGCAAACCGATGTGGCGCGCATTGTCTGGCCGAATGGTTCCGTACAGGCGGAGTTTGAATTGAAGGCCGATCAATCCATTCTCGCGGAGCAGCGATTGAAAGGCTCGTGCCCGATGTTGTTTGCGTGGGATGGCAAGCAGATCAGCTATGTCAAAGACACTGCGCCGTGGTCGCCTGCGCTCGGTTTGCACATCAATGCGCAGGTTGTCGCGGGGATTGGGCAAACGGAAGAATGGTTTCGCATTCGCGGCGATCAGCTTGTGCCGCGCGACGGGGTTTATGATTTGCGCGTCACTGCCGAACTCTGGGAAACTTATTACATTGATCATTATTCCCTGATGGTGGTGGATCATCCGGCAGGAACAGAAGTCTTCACCGATGAGCGTTTCGCTGTGCCGTCTCCACCGCTCAAGCTGTATGCAACGGGTGCGACGAAATCTTTTGCCTTGGCCAAAGATGATCGGGGCGAAGATGTTTCGCCGGTCGTGCGCGAATTGGATCAAAAGTATCTCGACAGTTTTGGCAAAGGCAAATACCAAGGCATCACGCGCGATCACTGGGTGGAATTGGAATTGCCGATGGATGCGCCGATAACGCAGCCCCTTTCTCTAATTGGACATGGATTTCTACATCCGACTGACGGTTCGATTAATGTTGCTTACGGGCAAACGAACTATCCGCCGCCACAGGGCTTGAGCATCGAAGTTCCTGATGCAAACGGCAATTGGAAAGTCGCAAAATCAGGTCTTGGATTTCCGGCGGGCAAGCTCAAACACATTGTGCTGGATTTGAATGGCATCGTGACGCCTGCGAATCGCCGCTTTCGGTTGCGAACCAACATGGAAATTTATTGGGACAAGCTGGAATGGGCAGAAGGCTTGTCCGAAACAACTGTCAAAGCACAGCGGATCAATGTAACTTCGGCAGAGCTGCGGTATCGTGGGTTTTCGGAATTCACACAGGCGAATGATGCTTCGCCAGAGATTCCGAATTACAACAAACTGGCCGGAACGGCGCAGAAATGGCGCGACTTGATTGGCTATTACACGCGGCACGGCGAAGTGCGCGAATTGCTCGACAAGGTGGATGATCGCATCCTGATTATGAATGCGGGCGATGAATTGCGCTTGAGGTTTGCTGCGTTGCCGCCTCCGCCGAATGGATGGACACGCGATTATGTGATGATTGGTGATGGCTGGATCAAGGATGGCGATTTGAATTCGACGTTTTCCAAAACTGTGTTGCCGCTGCCGTATCACGGGATGAAGGATTACAATGTCTCGCCGCAACGGTTGGAAGATGATCCTGCGTACAAACGGCATCCGCAGGATTGGCAGCAATATCACACGCGCTATATTACGCCGGATGCTTTTTTGCGCGCGCTGCGATAATTGTTTGCGAAGTGGCGCGATTTGCTAAATCGCGTGCGTTCCTCGGCAAGGCTCCGCGATTTGGCAAATCGCGCTACTTCTCGTACGCTCCAACTAAAGTTGGATGCATCACTCAAGCTATGGATTGAAGACAGGTTAGATGCCATGTGCTAGGCTCCGGCTTATCCCAAAAAATCGCATCGCACTGAAATCATGCAAAATCGTACAACCCGCATTGTCCTGACTCTTTTTTTTATTGGCTTGATTGCGTTTCCGCTAGTCTACAAACGCTTCGTTGCACGCAGTAACAGTCCTGCTGTTGCTGCAAATCCCTCTACTACGCTCGCCCGTTATGGCTTCAACTTAACCGAATCTGCTAAATCCGCTGGTCTGGACTTCAAACATACTGCGCCAATTCTTGATCCCAAATTGAACCACATCATGGAACAAGTCGCTTCGATGGGCGCGGCAGTGTCCGTAGTGGATTTTGATCGTGATGGCTGGCAGGACTTGTACGTCGTGAACAGCGGCGAAACCAGTAAAAATGCGCTGTACAAAAACCTCGGCAATGGCTCATTCAAAGATGTCGCCGAGGAAGTTGGCTTAGCCTCGCTCAACTCGCGCGAGACTGGGGTTTCGACTGGCGCAGTGTGGGGCGATTACGACAACGATGGGTTTGAAGATGTCTTTTTGTACAAATGGGGCAAGCCGGAACTTCTTCACAACAATGGCGGCAAAGGTTTTTCTCGCGTCAGCGAACAAGCTGGATTGCCTGCCTGGGCGAATGCCAATGCTGCGATCTGGTTCGATTATGACCGCGATGGAAAGTTGGATTTGTTCGTGGCTGGTTACTACGCTGAAAATATCAATCTGTGGGATTTGAAAACGACGAAGATGATGCCCGAAAGTTTTGAATACGCGAACAACGGCGGGCGCAAATATCTTTTTCATAATCTCGGCGACGGCAAGTTTGAAGAAGTCAGCGAAAAGCTCGGCATCAAATCCACGCGCTGGGCATTGGCTGCCGTCGCGGCAGATTTGCGCGGCACAGGCTATCCCGATTTGTTCGTCGCCAATGATTACGCAGTCTCAGAATTATTCTTCAATGACGGCGGTAAGCGGTTCCGCGAAGTTGGCAAAGAAACGGGTGTCGGCTATGCGCCGAAAAGCGGGATGACGGCGGCGGTCGGCGATGTGCTCAATCAAGGACAATTCGGAATCTATGTCACCAACATTTCAGAAGAAGCTGTGCTCGTGCAGGGAAACAATTTGTGGATGCCGAAAGTGGGGACTTCGGGCAATGCGATCAAGTATGAAAACCTTGCCAGTTCAATGGGTGTAGAGCTTGGCGGCTGGAGTTTTGGCGCGCAATTCGGCGATTTGAATAATGACGGATTCGTTGATTTGTACGTCACCAACGGCAATGTCTCGCTTGATAAAGGCAAGAGCTATTGGTACGACTACTCGAAAGTCGCAGGCGGCAATGAGGCGATTATTTCTGATGCCGCGAATTGGCCGCCGCTCAATGGGCGCAGCCTTTCCGGCTACCAGCAAAAGCGCGTCTGGATTAACGACGGTGCGGGTTCTTTCAAAGAGGTCGCGCAAATGGTGGGGGCTACTGATGTCTATGATGGTCGCTCAGTCGCGCTCGCGGATTTCAGCAACAGCGGCAAATTAGATGTTGTCGTAGCGAATCAGAAAGCGCCGCTGCTGCTCTACAAAAATACAGTTGCACCGGACCACAAATGGATTGCTTTTGATTTGGAAGGAACCACTAGCAATCGTAGTGCGATAGGCGCACAGGTGCGATTGTTCTGGAACGGGCAACAACAGGTGCAGGAAGTTTCGGGCGGCAGCGGCTTCTGCGCACAGAATCAGCGACGCTTGCATTTTGGGCTGGGAAAGGCTGCTCAGGTGGATCGGGTTGAGATTCGTTGGCCATCAGGTAAAATACAAACGATTCAATCGCCTGCTCAAAATCAAATTCATAAGCTCAAGGAGTCTTAGATGAATTCAGAAGTGATCATCCCTGCGTCAGCAGATACAACAATAACGACTGCCCGCCCCGATTCATTCGTGAATAAGCTCGCGTGGTTTTTCAGCTTTGAGAATCGCTATCTGGCCCCGATGCTGATTACCTTAATTCTATTGATTGGGCAGTTGACGTTCGGCTTTTTAGAAAGCTGGTGGCGCACGATTTTGGCCATCTGTACGAGCATCCTGATGGAGATGGTGTTAGGTCGCCTCATCACCGGACAATGGCCCCATTTGGCCAGCGCGTATATTTCCGGCATCAGCATCGGCATCCTGATTCGCTCGCCCTTCTTTTGGCCTTACGCGCTCTGCGCCGCGATTTCGATTACCTCGAAATATGTGATTCGCTGGCGCGGGCGGCATTTATGGAACCCCTCCAACTTTGCGATTTGTGTTTTGTTGCTGTTGGCTCCCGAATTCGTCTCGACGTTGAGTGTGCAATGGGGAAATACGGTGTGGCCGATGCTGGTCGTGTGGGCGCTTGGTTCACTAATTATTTACCGGTTACAGCGATTTCATATCACGTTGACCTACGTGCTTTCCTTTATCCTGTTGGCGCTTTTGCGCAGTGCCATTACCGGGCACGGCTTTTTAGCAGAAGTTTCGCCAATTACAGGGCCGATGTATCAGTTGTTTATTTTCTTCATGATCACCGATCCGAAAACAACGGTGAAGACGAGATGGGGGCAATGCCTTGTCGCCTTTTTAGTTGCCGTAATGGAAATGATCTTGCGACTGACAGAAAACATTCACGCGCCGTATTACGCGTTAACCATCGTCGGCCCCTTGGCGAATATCGTTGAGATTTGGTGGACATCGCGCAAACAAGTGACTGGAGCGCAAGCGTCTCGCTTGCCCCGCGAGTGCGTGTAACGCCGCTCGCATTCGTTGTGAGAAAATACCCTAAAGAAAAAGAGACTGCCCCCGAACGCAAGCGCATAGCTCACGCTCGCGCAGCAAGCGAGACGCTTGCGCTCCAATCGCTATGAATCAGTCCCAGACAGCAAAATCCATTTTTTTACCGCTCGCCGTTGTGGCGGCAATGATTGCGCTTTGGGTGGTTGTGTATGCGTCAGGCGCATTTCACGAAAGCGCGTTTCCTTCGCCACTCGCCGTGCTACGCGGTTTCGGCGAAGAGATGCGGAATGGCAGGCTCATCAACGACCTTATCACTTCGCTGTTTCGCGTGAGTTGTGGATTTGGCTTAGCCGTATTGCTCGGCATTCCGATGGGGTTATGGGTCGGGCTAAAGTTGGGAGCACGGTTAGCATTTTTGCCGATCATCAATTTCTTTCGCAATTTGTCACCGCTGGCCTGGATGCCATTTGCCATTTTGTGGTTTGGCGTGGGCGATGCGCCAGCTATTTTTCTGATCTTTCTCGCGGCAATCTTTCCTGTCATTCTGGCGACGATGGCGGCGGTCGCCAATATCCCGACGGTTTACTTTCGCGTGGCACAGGACTATGGACTGGTTGGTCTGGAACAACTCACCCAGGTTACCGTGCCCGCAATTATGCCGCAATTGATTACCACTTTGCGCGTGACGGCGGGGCTGTCGTGGCTGGTGGTGGTGGCCGCAGAAATGATTGCCGGGCGCGATGGGCTTGGTTTTGCAGTGATGGATTCGCGCAACGGATTGCGCACGGATTTACTGGTCGTTGAAATGATCGTCATTGGATTGATTGGCATCGTCATTGATCGTCTATTGGTTCAGTTAACAAGAATTCCGAGCGTGCGCTGGGGCTATGAACGGTAACGCATTAGAACTAAAAAAACTGTCTCGCTCTTTCGGCACACTGGACGTGTTGCGCGAGCTTTCGCTGGAAATTAAAAGCGGCGAATTTGTGGCGGTGGTTGGGCCTTCCGGCTGTGGCAAAACGACGCTTTTGAATCTGTTGTCTGGTTACGATCAGCCCTCTTCTGGCGTCATTACGCGCGAAGGGCAAGTACGAATGGTGTATCAGCAGGACGGATTGTTCCCCTGGCTGACGGTAGCTGAAAACATTGCGCTTGGGTTGCGGCAGATCAAAAACGAAATGGAACGCACCCGACAAATCAACGAAATGGTACGGCTGATTCGGCTGGAAGGTTTTGAGCGGCATTATCCGCATCAACTTTCCGGCGGCATGCGGCAACGTGTGGAATTGGCGCGGGCATTAGCAGGCGAAGCTGACATTCTGCTTTTGGATGAGCCTTTTTCAGCGCTGGATTATTTGACGCGGCTGCGGATGCGGCAAGAACTGGCGCGCATCCTGCACGAACGCCCACTCACCGTAGCGTTGGTGACGCACGACATTGAGGAGGCCGCACAACTTGCAGATCGCGTCATTGTGCTCAGCGAGCGTCCGGCGCAGGTTCGCTCGGAGTTCTGGATTGAGGTGCCGCGCCCGCGTGACTTGACGCACCCCAAAGTCGTCAATGCCATTCATCGCGTGTTGGCAGAGATGGGAATTGAAAAAGATTCGGAATTCACTTTGTCGAAAACAACCTGAGAGAAAATATAGATGTTAAGAAAAAGAATTTCCGAACAGAGTCCCAACGGGACGTTAGAAATTAGCCCCGTGCGCGAGCGCGGGGTTGCGCGTGCGAAGAGTCGCCAGCCCCAGCGGGGCGACAGGCGCTCGCTTGAACGGTTGACTCTGTCACCCCGCTGGGGCTGGGAGTATCTTTTTGCTCGTCCCCCGGATTGCATCCGGGGCTAATTTCTGGTCGTCCCTTCGGGACTCAATTCGCAACATCATTTTTTTGATCTTTATATTATGCTTCGATCTCCGATTGCGAAAATTCTACTTGGCGTCATTGTCGTGATCGCGCTGCTGGGCCTGCTGCGGTACAGACCCTGGCAGTCCAGCAAAAACGCCGCAACGACAAATGAAACAGCGGATGCGCGCCCACAACTAAACGTTGGTTATTTGCCGGTCACTTGTCATTTGACTTGCCCTGTGACTGATTTTGCAACGCAGACCAGCAAGGACACGCGGTTTGAGTCGCAGCGTTTTACCGACTTCCCCACCGTCGTTGAATCTATCAAGAGCGGACGTCTGGACGCCACATTCATGATTGCGCCGCTGGCAATGAAGCTGCGCGAACAGGGTGTGCCTGTGAAGATTTTATATCTCGGTCATCGCGATGGCTCAACAGTGATGGTGCGCGAAGACCTGCCCGCGAAAGACCTCCGCGATCTGCGCGGCAAAACGTTTGCGATTCCCAGCAAGTACAGCAATCAGAATTTAGTAATCCACAAATTGATGGAAGATCAGGGCGTCAAAGCAGAGGAAATTCGCTTTGTCGAAATGCCTCCGCCGGATATGCCCGGCGCGCTCGCGGCGAAGGCGATTGACGCCTATTTCGTTGGTGAACCGCACGCCGCGAAAGCCGAACTGGATGGCAGCGGACGCGTGCTGTATCACGCCAAAGACATCTGGCCGCATTTCATTTCCTGCGTACTCGTCGTGACAGAAAAACTGATTCGGGAACGCCCCGAAGTCGTGCGCGACTTGGTGCGCGGCATTGCCGAAAGCGGCGAATGGGCCGAAACGCATCGGCTGGAAGCGGCAAAAGTCGCTGCGCCGTATTTCCGACAAGATGAAAAAGTCGTGCGCTATGTGCTGACGCAGCCGCCGGATCGCGTCAGTTATCGCATGCTTACGCCCAGCGATGAAGACATGCAGCAGATTCACGACATGGCGCTCAAATCACACATTCTGGAAAAGCCGATTGAGATGAAAGACCTGATTGACCGCTCGTTTATTCCGAAGGAAATCAAAGCGGCCCCGATCAGCGTGCAATAAGCACCTGCGCAAAAGTTTCGCGGTGTAGCGCGATTTGCCAAATCGCGTAGTGGCGTGCGAAGACGCGCGATTTAGCAAATCGCGTTACATTTACTGAGGAGACACGATGCTTGAAGGAGTCGAACGCCTTGCCCGTTTAGGCAGCACACAGTCAGCCGCATTGACCGGCGCAACCATTCAGCAACTGAACGATGCCGTCAACGGTTGTGATATTTCCACGCTCTCGCAGACGGATGGTCATTTCGCAGCCGTCCAACGCGAAGGCAAAACTGTCCGCATGGCGCGGACGATTGGAATTCCGCTGCGATACTTCGTTGCCAAAATGTATCACGGGCCATATCTGGTCGTGGGCGAGCGAATGGAGCAGCTTTTTGACTGGTGTCAGGAGCAACGCATCGGCTGGCAATTCGATCCGGCATACACGCGAATGATTCCTGCGCATTACCTGGTGGAACTGGATCAGGTCGGCTGCCCCGATCCCGCGCCACGTTATCACCGATTTTTCAATCCTGCGATTGGCACAGGTTCTGAAGACCTCGAAGAATCGGGCGCGAAATACATTCACGCGATGTATCAGGCTTTGAAAACTTGGCTGGCAACCGTGCCGGAAGAGGAACCGATTGCGCTCGCTTTTTCGGGCGGGATTGACAGCACGTCGGTGTTTTTACTGGCGCGTCAGGCCTTGCAGGAATTGAACGCGAACCCCAACCGATTACGCGCGTTCACGCTCGACCTCGGCGCAGGTAAGGATGCCGCACAAGCCGCCGAAGTCGTTCATAAACTCGGTCTGGAAGAACACTGGGAAGTCGTCAAACTGCCGGGCGAAGAGTTGAATTTGGAAGAGGCAATTCGCGTCATCGAAGACTATCATCCGCTCGATGTCGAATGCGCAGCAGCAGCCTTGTGTTTGCTCAAAGGCATCCGCGAACGCTATCCGACGTTGCGCTATTTATTGGACGGCGACGGCGGTGATGAGAATTTGAAATCGTATCCGCTGGAAGATTCCGACCTGACGATTTCGAGCGTGCTGAAAAATCCGTTGCTCTATCAGGAAGGCTGGGGCATTGATGCCATCAAGCACAGTCTGACGTATTCGGGTGGCTTGTCGCGCGGCTACGTTCGTACCTATGCACCAGCACGTCACTACAGCTTCAATGCGTTCTCGCCGTACACCGTGCGCTCTGTCATTGCCGAAGCGCTGGCGATTCCGTTTGAAGCGGTGACGGGCAACAATGCCGAACGACTCTGCACGTTGAAGGAAGATGTCGTCAGCATCGGTGTCAAAACCGTGACGGGAATTACAATGCCGACGTATCCGAAACGCCGTTTTCAGGATGGCGTTGGTGGGGAAAGTTATCGGCAATGGCGCGTGAGCAAGGCGTGGTGTCGGCAGATGTTTTTGCAGCAATGGGAAGCCCGGCTGCGCACGGCGTGGAATCCTGAAAGCGAACGACGGTCAGGCAATGAAATGACGATGCCGGAAGCTTCGTTGATGATGTAAGTTCGTGGGTGAACATTATCCAATCACAACCCTGCAACGTGACCGCTGGATTTTGCAACGGCGCGGTCACAAGAATTCCCTTGAGCCAGCACGTCCGTATGCTTTTTTATGGGAAGAGGAATGCGACGACCAGGGTGAGTTGATCTCGACGGCTACGATTTTTTTGACCAATCGCGAATGTCCGTTTCGCTGCCTGATGTGCGATCTGTGGCAGAACACATTGGACGAAAGCGTGTCCGCCGGAGCGATTGCCCGGCAGATTCGTTACGCGATTGCCTCATTACCATCCGCTCGTCAAATTAAGCTGTACAACGCCGGGAGCTTTTTCGATCCGCAAGCAATTCCACCAGAAGACAATCCCGAAATTGCTCAAAGTCTCCGTTCCTTTGAGCGTGTGATTGTGGAATGTCATCCCGCCTTTTTGCGCGGAAAGTATGCAGAACGTGTGCTGCGCTTTCGAGATTTGATCGGCAGCAAACTTGAAGTTGCGATTGGGTTGGAAACGGTTCACGAACCGACTTTGCAAAAGCTGAACAAGCGAATGACGCTGGATGATTTCAAAAGCGCGGCGGAATTTCTCAAAAGCAATGACATTGATTTGCGCGTGTTCATCCTGCTCCGACCGCCATTTCTGACTGAAGCTGAAGGCATCGAATGGGCATGTCGTTCGCTGGATTTTGCCGCAGATTGTAAAGCAGATGTTTGCACCGTGATTCCGACGCGTGGCGGCAATGGCGCGATGGAAGCATTAGGCGGACAGTATCAGCCGCCGAAATTGTCATCGTTGGAAACGGTCGTCGCGTATGGGCTTGGCCTGTGCGCCTTTCGCGTGTTCGCCGATTTGTGGGATGTCGAGAAATTTTCTACGTGCGAATGTTCTTCGCAACGGGCAACACGACTTGCAGAGATGAATCAGACGCAACAACTTCCGTCCGCGATTGTTTGTTCTACCTGTACCTGACGCGGCGCGAAGCGTTTGGAGTGCGGGAAGAACTTCCCGCTTTTCTTTGGCTCCCAGGCAATCCAAAGCAGTACCAAGCTACTGCACTCCAAACGCTTCGCGCTATCCTATGCATGAAAACGGATTTTGACCTTGCCATTGTTGGTTCCGGCTTCAGCGGCGCATTGCTGGCGATGATCGCGCGGCGCATCGGTTTGTCTGTGATTCTGTTGGAGCGCAGCGCACATCCGCGCTTTGCCATCGGCGAATCCACTTCGCCGCTGATGAACCTGATTTTGGAGCAATTGGCAGAACGCTATGATTTGCCGCGCCTGAAACCACTCACAACGTGGGGCGAGTGGCAGCGAACGTACCCGGAAGTCATCGGTGGACTCAAACGCGGCTTCACGTATTTCAAACACGAAGTCGGAACGCGGTATCGCACGGCGGAAAATCGCGCGAATCAACTGCTCGTCGCAGCCAGCCCGAATGATGAAACCGCAGACACGCATTGGCTGCGTTCCAGCGTAGATCATTTTTTGCTCAATGAAGCGGTTGCTCTCGGCGCAGAATATCTTGATCACGCGAATCTGACCTCGCTCGAATGGCTGCCAAATGGCAGCGCAAAACTGATTGGCAATCGCCGGGAACAGCCCGTTCGTGTTTCGGCAAAATTCGTCGTTGATGCCAGCGGGCCGAGCGGATTTCTTTCTCGTCAACTCGATTTGCCGGAAACAAAATTTGCGGGCTATCCGGCAACGCAATCTTTGTTTTCGCACTTCATCAACGTGCCGCGCTGCGATCAGATGCCGGATTATCAAGTAGCGGAAAGGCCCCCGTATCCGATGGATGATGCCGCGCTGCATCACGTATTTGATAGTGGTTGGATGTGGGTATTGCGCTTCAATAATGGCGTGACGAGCGCAGGCATTGCGGTGACAGATCAACTCGCCAACGAATTGAAATTATCAGAAGGCGTGGCGGCGTGGCGGCGGTTTCTGGCACGTTTCCCCTCAATCGCCGCGCAATTTGCAGAGGCCGAAGCGATCCGCGAATTCACCTGGATGCCGCGCTTGGCTTATCGCGCGACACAAGTGGCCGGAAACGATTGGGCGCTCCTGCCTTCCGCCGCCGCGTTTGTTGATCCTTTGTTCAGTACCGGAATGCCGCTCGCACTTTTGGGTGTCGAACGGTTGGGCTGTTTGCTCGCCGAAAGTTTTGGCAGAACTGATTTTCAGCAACGATTGCAGGCATACAACGACATCACGCTGGCAGAAGCCGATCACACCGCGCAATTCATCGCCGGATGCTACGCCGCATTTCCTCAGTTTGAATTGTTCACGAACTATTCGATGTTTTATTTTGCGGCGGCGAGCTTCAGTGAAATGGCGCGACGGTTGCAACAGTCACATCTGGTACGCCGCTTTCTGGCGGCAGATCATCCAACCTTTGCCGCAGCAAAATTGTCGTTGGGGCGTGCGTTGCGAGAAGGTTCCGTTCCTGATCCTGAGAAATTTGCAGCGGAAGTACAGTCCCAAACCGACTGTCTCAACATTGCGGGGCTTTGCGACGATACCAAGAGTAACTGGTACGATGTGGATTTTGCCGATATAATTCGCGCCTCGAATAAGCTGGAAATGACCGCTGAAGAAATGCGCGCTACTTTGCAACAAGCAGCCTGGGCGCGTCCCTGATTTTAATTCGCCTGAATTGGCAAAATAGAGTTTACTCAAAACATCAATCCCCCACGTAAGAGCTATGAAAGTTACTGGTCAGAAAAACAAAATCGTCATCATCATTCTTGCTGTCGTCTCCATTGCCGCCCTGACGTTTGCGGCGTATCAAACGAGACGCAATAAAACCGTAGAAGTGGCTGCGACAGACGCGACCCCACAACCATCGGCTGACAATGCCACAGCACAACCTTCGGCTTCAGCTTCCGTGAGCCCTTCGCCCGGAGCACCTGTTCCGTTGCCTTCTCTTCCTGCGAAATTCGCGGACGTCACGTTTACCGATGTCACTGCGCAAGCCGGGATTCGCTTCAAACATAACAGCGGCGCATTTGGCAAAAAATACCTGCCTGAAACGAATGGTTCCGGCGCGGCTTTTCTGGATTACGACAATGACGGCTGGCAGGATATGTTGTTCGTTAATTCCACTGGATTTGCGGATGCGCCGAAGAAAGTGAACACGGTGATGGCGCTCTATCACAACAACCAAAACGGCACATTCACCGATGTTACTGCCGCTGCTGGATTGGCCAAACCGATGTATGGACAGGGCGTCACCGTGGGCGATTATGACAACGATGGCAACATAGATATTTTCGTCACGGCGCTCGGGCAAAGCCGCTTATTCCGCAACAACGGCGGAGGCAAATTTACTGATGTCACGGCGCAGGCGGGTTTGACTTCGCCCGGTTATTTTTCTTCTTCTGCCGCGTTTTTCGACTATGACAAAGACGGCAAGCTGGATTTGTTCCTATGCAATTATGTGGATTGGTCAGCGGAGAAAGATGTGTTCTGCTCGCTCGACAACACGAACAAAAGCTATTGCACGCCGGAAAAATATCCTGGGCAAAGTTCGCGGCTCTATCACAACACGGGTGGCAAATTTGTGGACGTGACCGAGAAAATGGGCGTGAAGGATGACACCAGCAAATCGCTTGGTGTGGCGGTTGTGGACTTTGATAAAGATGGCTGGCCGGATTTGTTTGTCTCGAACGACACGCAACCCAACAAACTCTACAAAAACAACGGTGGCAAAGGCTTCACCGAAACTGCACTGAGCGCGGGCATTGCCGTGAGCGAAAACGGAAAGGCGCGTGGTGGGATGGGCACCGACTTTGCTGATTTGGATGGCGCGGGCAATCCCAGCATTATCGTGGGCAATTTCTCTAACGAAATGCTGGGCATATTTCGCAACAAGGGCAATGGCTTATTTATGGACGAAGCGCCCACCACGAATGTCGGACAGGCGACGCTGCTTTCGTTGACGTTCGGGCTGTTTTTCTTTGATTACGATCTGGATGGACAGGCCGATATTTTTATGGCGAATGGCCACGTCGCAGATGACATCAACAAAGTGCAGCCGAAAATCACCTACGCGATGAAGCCACAACTTTTCCGTGGCGAAGGCAAAGGCAAGTTTGGCGAAGCTACGGGCAAAGCGGGTGCGCCGTTCAAGCGCGCCGTCGTCGGTCGTGGCGCAGCGTATGGCGATTATGACAACGACGGCGATTTAGATGTTCTGCTGACGACGAACAACGGCCCGGCCTACCTGCTGCGCAATGATAACGGCAATCAAGCGCGCTTTGCGAAATTCAAAACGATTGGCGATAAGGCAAATCGCGACGGCATTGGCGCGAAGATTACGATCACGCTTCCCGACGGCACAAAGCAATGGCAGGTCGTGCATAGCGGATCAAGCTATTGTTCGCAAAGCGAGTTGCCGTTGACCTTTGGCCTAAATCGCCAGGATAAAATTGCGAACGTAGAAATTGAGTGGCCGAGCGGCAAGAAAGAAACGCTAAAAGATTTGGCCGCGAATAATCTTTACGTGATCAAAGAAGGAAGCGGCATTAGCGATACCAAATCGCTGCCACTTCCAGCCCCGACTCCAACAGCTTCACCTGCGCCGCTCCCCACGATAGCCGCGAAGTAATGAGCAAGAATTCTGGCGAGTCAAAAATGAATCACCTGACTTCAAGTAAAGCGCGATTCGTTCCTGGCGCGTTAGGAAACTATCAAAATCAACAAAACTAATCTGAAAGGTTTACCTATGTCCGACGAAGTTATCAACAATCAGAAACTCATTTTAAGTAACCAGTCGCGTATTGAAGAGAACCAGCGAAAGCTGGACGAAATTCTCAGTAATCAGCTTTCGATTTTGGGGAATCAGCAGGCCATCCAGGAGAACCAAACGAAACTTGATACCTTGCTGGGGCGACAGGAATCCCTTCTGGCCAATCAAGAAAAAATCCAAGCGAACCAAGCGACAATTCTGGCCAATCAAGGTGAGATTTTGGCCAAGCTCAAATCTTAAATGTGTCCCCGCTGGCACTACTGTTTCATTGGAAGAAAGTTGTTCGCGCAGCTAAGGCCAGAGGCTGCTATCAGGTAAATACCATGACCTCTATAAAACAGCGCACCTTTGTCGTGATGTTTATTGCTCTTTGCTGGACGAGCAATGTTTTAGCCCAGCAAAAGTATGACCTTCTCTTAAAAGGCGGTCACGTCATTGACCCCAAGAACAAGATCAGTGCGGTTCGTGATGTGGCCATTGTGAATGGCAAGGTTGCTGTTGTTGCGGCCAGAATCAATCCGGCGGAGGCGCTCAAAGTGGTGGACGTTGCGGGATATTACGTCACGCCTGGACTGATTGACATTCACGTTCATGTCTACACTGGGACGGGCGAACGCGCTTCCTATGCGGGGGATAATAGCGTGCCTCCCGATGGCTTCACGTTCCGCGTAGGAGTTACAACGGTGGCTGATGCAGGATGCGCGGGCTGGCGAAATTTTGAAGACTTCAAGCAGCGCATCATTGATCGCTCCAAGACCCGTGTGCTGGCGTTCCTCAATATTGTCGGGCACGGCATGCGGGGCGGAAAGTTTGAGCAGGACCTGTCTGACATGGAAGCCAAGCCAACGGCGGACATGGCGCTGCGCTATCCGGGGCTGATCGTCGGCATCAAAACCGCACACTTCGCTGGCCCGGAATGGACACCGGTTGAGCGGGCGGTCGAAGCGGGTACGACGGCGAATATTCCCGTTATGGTAGACTTCGGAATCAATCATCCCGACAAACGCCCATTAAGTGAACTCCTGACCAGGAAGCTCCGCCCTGGTGACATTTACACCCACCTTTATTCCGGGCTTCGCAACGAACAGCTTGAATCCGGCCAGGTGAATCCTGCGCTTTTTGAAGCCAGAAAGCGTGGCGTGATTTTTGACGTGGGCCACGGCGGAGGCAGCTTTTTGTGGCGGCTTGCTGTACCGGCGATGAAAGAAGGGTTTATTCCCGATTCTATTTCTACCGACCTTCACATCGGGAGCATGAATGCCGGGATGAAGGACATGCTCAATGTCATGAACAAGTTTTTGACGATGGGGATGTCTATAGACGATGTGATTCTTCGTTCCACCTGGAATCCTGCGCGCGAGATTAAGCACGAGGAATTGGGGCATCTATCATCGGGCGCGGTGGCTGATCTCGCAGTATTCAAGCTTGAGAAAGGGAACTTCGGCTTTGTTGATATGTATGGCGCGCGGTTGCGCGGAACGCGCAGGCTCATGTGCGAGCTGACGCTGCGCGATGGGAAAGTAGTATATGACCTGAACGGCCTGACCCGGCCTGACTGGGACAAATTGCCGCCGAATTATGACCGAACCGGCGACGCCCGTTGGGATAGCGTGACGCCCGCCCGCCCTGTCCGAAACCCGCGATAATAGGAGGCAGGTGGTCCGTGCGCGGTTTCCATCCCGAAGACCACCGGGTCTCGTTACTATGCCGCAATTATGGTTGAACAGGTCCCCCGCAGAGTGTCGCCATTATCTGAACATTTCTGCTTTTGACTGATAGACAACTGCTTTGCCTCTGGTTTTATTTTTGCCCAATAAAACTTGCTGCCACAGCGGCGCAAAAGCCTGGCAAAAGTCGTCAACGTCGCAAAAAAGCGGTAAAGTCGTCATAAGAACGGGCTTCCTGAGACGAGTTGTTTGTGCCAACTACATTTTATCTCAAGAAGTTCTCGTTCTCCCTTACATCGAACTCACATTGAATACCGGCATCAGGGTCTGAGTTAAGGACAGCGACGCAAGGGAGTGGTCACGATGAGGGCCGTCATCAGGATTCATCGCAGGCCGATGTAATCTTTCGCTCCTAAGCTTCAGGCACTTCAATTCGTATATCCGGCTCCGTATAATCGCAGATCGTGAGCGTTCCCCGAATAACTACTTGGTCTGGCCGTTCTACTTTTCCTCAGCGACAGTGGCTTCGTCGGTTACTGATTTATGCTGGGTGGCTGTGGCTGCTCGCGCTGATGGCGTGGGCGCAGTATCACGTTGCTCGTTGGACGACCGAGGAAGGATTACCGCAGAACAGCGTTACCGCCATCGTGCAAACCCGTGACGGGTATCTTTGGCTGGGTACCTTCGGCGGTCTGGTGCGGTTCGACGGTGTGCGCTTCACCATCCTTAACACAGGCAATACACCACAACTCAAAAGCAACCGCATTACGGCCTTATTTGAAGACCGCGATGGGAGTTTATGGATCGGTGCGGAAACCGGCGAAATTGCGCGCTACCGGCAGGGCGAATTCGCCGCCTGGACAGGCGTTGGAGGAACGATTCTATCGTTTTATCAGGAACGCAGTGGGCTGATTTGGGGGCTACGGATGTCGGCGCGTCCGATCCGCTTTGCGCCAGAGCAGCCGGAGCAGGCGGCAGTAGTAACTGCTGCGCAAGGGCTGGAAGGTGAGCGGTTATATTCTATCTGTGAAGATCAGGCAGGATATTTGTGGGCCACAACTCGACAGGGCGTGACGCTTTGGCGTGACGGCGCGTTTCGGACCGATCACGGGATCGAAGGGTTACCCCAACGTGGTATTCCGCGTGTCTTTCCCCGTCAGGACGGCAGCTTGTGGGTGGTCGAAGAAAAAGGGCTGGGGCGCATCCGCAACCAGCGTTTTGAGCTACTCGTTGAGACCACGGACACGATGGGGATTCCGCCGCCACCGTTGCTCAAGACACGCGGCGGCCAAACGTGGTTCGGTTACCGGGAAAACGCGCTTTGGCACAGCCAAGGGACTGACGGTGCATTTCAGCCGTACTATTTGAAAGAAGCCACGAACAATCAGATTCGCGTGCTGCTTGAAGATCGCGAGGGTAATCTCTGGATTGGGACGCTGGGCGGCGGGTTAATTCGGCTGCGTCCACGCCGCGTGACAACGCTGTCAAAAGCGGACGGGCTGCTCGGCGACGAAATCTTTGCTATCAGCGAGGACGCACAGGGCAATGCCTGGGTAACGATGCCGCAAGGTCTGAACCACATCGCGGGCGGACAAGGCACATCTCCAACAATTACGGCTTGGAATGAAACTGAAGAGGGACGCAAGTTCGGTGCGACATCTACTTTCTACCGCGATCAGACAGGCAATTTCTGGCTCGGGGGAAGCAACCGTCTGGCGCAAGTTCGTGATGGGCGGTTGATGGTGCAGGAACGTCCAGCGGCTTCCGGCGCTGTCCGCGCCATCGTGCGCGATCAGCATGGCGCGCTCTGGCTTGGTATTAGTGGGCAGGGGCTGGCGCGCTACAGCAATGGCGCACTCACGCAGGTTTATAAACCGAGCGATGGGCTGATTTCCGGCAACATCAACGTCCTGTTCGAAGACCGTGCAGGCGCGCTCTGGATCGGCACGGAGAAAGGCTTGAGCCAATTCAAAGACGAACGTTTCACTAATTACACAACGGCGCACGGACTATCGAACGATCTGGTGCGCGACTTATACGAAGATCAGGACGGCGCGCTCTGGATCGGCACGTATGGCGGCGGGTTGAATCGGTTGAAAGACGGGCGTATTGCACGTGTCACCACAAACCAGGGACTGTTTGACGACTTTGTCTCGCGCATCCTGGTAGACAAACGTGACCGGTTCTGGATGCTCGGCAATCGCGGCATCTTTTATGTCAGCCGTCAACATTTGAATGATGTTGCAGACGGGCGCAGCCGGTCCGCGCTTTGTAATTCGTATGGCGTAGCCGACGGCATGCTTTCGAGCGAAGGCAACGGCCCGGTTCAACCCGCTGGTTGGCGGATGCGCGACGGGCGAATGTGGTTTTCGACCATCAAAGGCATTGCCATCGTTGACCCGCGCGAGGCTGATGCGCCCCCGCCACCTGTCGTGATCGAATACGCCACGCTCGATGGCGTCCCCATAGCTGGGCGCGGAGTAATTGAGGTCGCGCCGGGCCAGGAAAATCTGGAGCTACACTATACAGGTTTGCATTTCGGCAAGCCGGAACAGGTGCGGTTCAAATATAAGTTGGAAGGACTCAATGCGGACTGGATTGATTCAGGCACGCGGCGCACGGCCTATTACCCGCATCTGCCGCCGGGCAGCTTCACCTTTCACGTGCTGGCGGCCAACCCGGACGGCGTTTGGAGCGAGATGAGTGCTCGCCTCAAGATCGTGGTTCGCCCGCCGTTTTATCGCACCTGGTGGTTCATCGTCTTGCTGGTGGTGGGGGTAGCGGGGCTTGTATTATTCACCTATAAAGTGCGTGTACGGCAATTGGAGCGCGCCCGCATTGCACAGGAAGAGTTCTCACGTCGCCTGATTGATGCCCATGAAACCGAACGCCGCCGCATCGCTGCTGATTTGCACGACAGCCTCGGACAAAGTCTCGCCATGATCAAAAATCGCGCTGTATACGGCGCTAATTCCATTACCGACCTGCCGACTGCCAAAGAAAACTTTGAGCGCATCAACGACGAAGCGGCAACCGTCATTAGTGATGTGCGCGAGATTGCCCATAACTTGCGTCCCTACCTGCTCGACCGCCTCGGCCTGACCAAAGCTTTGCAAGCGATGTTGCGACATATTGAAGAGACCTGCGCTTTCGACTTAACAATCCAGCTCGAAAATGTGGATGTATTGTTCGCCCCCGAAGCCGAGATGAGTATTTACCGGATCGTGCAGGAATGTCTCAATAACGTCATCAAGCACGCGGCGGCGACGCAGGTGCTGGTCAGCATTAGCCCGGTGGAAAACGAACTGGAAATCATAATCGAGGACAATGGTCGGGGCTTTGATTTGACGGCGGATAACACAAATAGTGAAGGAGAAAGGCGGGGGTT
>JAEUQN010000630.1 GCA_016789725.1 Blastocatellia bacterium
CTTCGGTTCCATTGACGGCCAACAGCGGCGAAGCTCCGCTGGCGACCGAGCAGGACAAATTCACCGTGAAGCTCGAGTAATCCACGTTCATCAACAAGGTGTCGGGAACTTCGCGGTCTTTCTGAACATAGATTCCGCCCGAAGCCGTCACTCGTTCAGGGAACTGTTGGCCGGTAATCATCACGTACGGAGCCAGCGCGTGGTAGAAAAGGTCGGTCGCAATGCCGCCGGAATAATCCCAATACTTGCGCCAGCGGAAATAACGTTCAGCGTTGAAGGCTCGTTTGGGCGCATTGCCCAGGAAAGCTTTCCAATCAATGTTCTTTTCGCCAGCTTCCGGATCAATCGTGTAATTCCATTCGCCGCCTTCTTTGTTGGCGTTGCGTCCGTAACCGGCGGTCGCCCAAACCACCTGGCCGATCAACCCATCCTTGATGGCTTTTTGAGCTTTGTGGAAATGATCGAACGAGGTGTATTGGCTGCCGACTTGCAGCACGCGCTTAT
>JAEUQN010000631.1 GCA_016789725.1 Blastocatellia bacterium
GACCTGCACCTGGATGGATCGACGCTCGTCTTCGCTGAGGCTGAGGCCTTTGCTCCCGACAATGCCGAAGATGATAGAGCGCAGATTGGATTTTTTGAGGGCGTCCATCAGCGCTTGCCCCTCGGGATGATCGCAAAAAAAGCCTCGAAATAGCCGTCGACCGCAGCAGCCAGGGTGTGGAACGGCAGGAAGGCGAGCGTCTGCCAGCGTGGGGCGGAAAGCGGGAACAGGGCGCGTTTTTGGGCGGGGGTCATGTCGTTGGCTCCGGATCGAATAGGGGAAGGAATGCGTCGTAAGCACCCTGGTTGCAGAAGCGACGCTTGATGCGGGTCGTGCCGTTGAATCGGTCGTGCGCGATGGTGGCGTGGCGGCCGCAGTCGGCTTTCCGGTCGCAGTCGATGCCCTGGCATCGGGTATAGCCGACCGGCAGCGGCATCCGGACGCGCCTGGTCATTGCTTCGGCCCTTGCGGCATTTCCGCCCAGAACAGAACGGCTGGAAGCG
>JAEUQN010000632.1 GCA_016789725.1 Blastocatellia bacterium
GTCGTCTCGGGAATGACATTCGATCGGTTCCTCAAGAAGCGCCTGTTCGGCCCCTTGGGTATGAAGCATACCACGTTCTACCTGACGGCCTCCGACAAGGCACACTTGGTGACCGCGTACTCGAAGAACAAGGACACCGGTGAACTGGAACCCGTTCCACCCCGCCCGGAATTCGGTCCGCGGGATCGTCCACCCCAAGGAAATGGCGGCCTCTAGTCAACGGCGCCCGATTACGCGCGCTTCTGCCAGATGCTGCTCAACGGCGGGCAATACCGAGGTCGGCGCTATCTCAGCAGCGAGGCGATGGGATACCTCACGACTTCCCAAACCGGGAATCTCCCGACGGGCTTTTTTCAGGGAGCGAACTTCGGCAGTCGCGGGAGCCATTATGGCTGGGGACTCGGCACGTGCGTTCTCAAGACCCCCCATCCGGGCGTCGCCGAGATGCTGTCGCCCGGAACATTTGGCCATGGAGGCGCGTGGGGAACGCAGGCGTGGATGG
>JAEUQN010000633.1 GCA_016789725.1 Blastocatellia bacterium
CGTGACGGTTCGTGGTTCCAGCGCCATCCCACAGATCGGACAGGCCCCCTGCTCCGCCTTCACCACCTCCGGATGCATCGGGCAGACATATTCCGTTTTGGTCGGCAGCGGCTGAATCGAATCCGGCTCCAGTGCCATCCCGCATTTCGGACAGGGCACCGGCTTTTCCTCCAACACCTCAGGGCACATGGGACAGACGTATTTCGTCCCGGGAGGGGGCGGGGCAGCAGGCGCAGTGGACTGAGCAGAGGCGGGGGTGAGATACCGCTGCGGATCGGCGCGAAACTTGGTGAGGCAGCCCTGGCAACAGAAGGAGTAGGTCGTGCCCTGGTAGTCGAACGACCCGGCCGCCGTCGCCGGATCCACGGTCATGCCGCAGACCGGATCGATGACGCTTGAGAGCGCGTTGCCCGGCGCCGAGGCGCCCAGCATCGGGAGCGACTTGCCCCCGAACTGCCGTGGGGCTGTTGTCGATACAACGGGCACCGGCGACACGTACAG
>JAEUQN010000634.1 GCA_016789725.1 Blastocatellia bacterium
GAAGTCGAGTGGGTCTTCGGCAAGGCCGGGCGGGCCGAGACCTCCACAGACCCGGCCCCGTTCAGCATGATGGAAGTCGTGGTCGAACTGAAGCCGATAGACCAATGGCGGCCGGGACTGAGCTATGAAGGTCTCGTGGATGAGATGAATCGGGCACTGCAGCTTCCGGGAGTGACTAATGCCTGGACAATGCCGATCAAGGCACGGATCGACATGCTCACGACCGGCGTGCGGACTCCCGTCGGGATCAAGATTTTCGGGTCCGATCTCAAAGAGATCGAGAGCATTGGCAAACATCTAGAGATGGTTCTCCGGGACGTGCCCGGCACGCGGAGCGTCTATGCGGAGCGGGTCTCGGGCGGCTATTTCCTGGACTTCGACATCAATCGCAAGGAGATCGCACGGTACGGGCTCAAGTTAATGGATGTGGGCCGGATTATCGAGACGGCCATCGGCGGTGAAAGCATCGCCACGACCATCGAGGGCCGGGAGCGCTACCC
>JAEUQN010000635.1 GCA_016789725.1 Blastocatellia bacterium
CGGCCCTGAAGCGGCAGAGCATCGGTGTGTGGGTGATCCTGTTCCTGTCGGCGCTGACGTTCCTTGCTTACCTGCTGAAGCAGGAGTACTGGAAGGACGTCCACTAAACGGCGTTGCGTGTCCGACGCCCCGGGGCAGGCGGCAACGCCTGCACCGGCGAGTGAGAGGCCAGGCCTGGGTTGCTTGGCTTTTTCCGGCAGGGATTGCACACTCGGGGACCGTGGCGACCGTCAGCAAGGGGCTGGCGGCGTCGGTGCGATCGGCGGATTCCGATCGTCGGAGAGCCGTGAATGGCTGCGAGCCAACGTATGCGCAATACACTGACGTTGTTTTCCTCCACCGATGACGTGCTTTGCCACCGCGTGCGACTGGTACTCGCCGCCAAGGGCGTGAGTTACGACCTGGTACCGGTGGATCCGCAGAACCCGCCCGAAGATCTGATCGACCTGAATCCCTACCATTCCGTGCCCACCCTGGTGGAGCGCGATCTGGTGCTGTAT
>JAEUQN010000636.1 GCA_016789725.1 Blastocatellia bacterium
AGCGGGAAGACCTTGTGTTCAAGGCAAAACGGCTAGGCGATGCCATCGCGGAATCGGGGCATTCCCCAACACTGCTGGCCATGTTGTCCGAGGTCGAGGGCGCCATTGGCCGGGTGGACGCTCGAATGGCCGAGGCGGAGGTTAGGGGAGTAGATAGTAGTGAAAATCTGCGTGAGTTCGCGAGGCGAAACATCCGAGACCTACGATCACTACTGCGCGAAGATGTTGAAAACGCTCGGGCAGCACTCCAGAAGCACGTTCCAAGAATCAGCCTGAACCCGGCAATGCATGAAGGCAGACCTGTCTTCGAAGTGTCAGGTCAAGTGGATCTCTCTGGCGGAGCGCCCGATGTAATGCGAGTGGTTGCGGGGGTAGGATTTGAACCTACGACCTTTGGGTTATGAGCCCAACGCCACCTTCATCCTGATTCACGCTCTCTCTTGTTTTTCAAGGACTTACCTCATCTTGCTTGGGCCTGTTCTTGCCTGTTTTGGGGTGCT
>JAEUQN010000063.1 GCA_016789725.1 Blastocatellia bacterium
CCACTACGTTGCCTTTGCGATTCTCTTTGTCAAAAAGCTAGTTGAGTTACTCAACTAAAAGTTAATTACAGGCTCTAGGCTCCGTTTTCGTGACAGGTTCAACGACTTCAAGTGATTTCCCCACGACTTCAGACGGATTCAAAATCTATGCCGGATCAATTGATGCGTTTGTCGCGCAGTTAGATGTGACCGGTGCGACAGTCCCCTATGCAACTTATCTGGGTGGTGGAGGCAATGATACCGGGGCGGGCATCGCGCTTGACGACTTAGGTAGTGTTTACATCACAGGTAATACCGCGTCTCCAAACTTTCCTGTTTTTCCAAGCGCGTATCAGCCGATCACCAGTGGTGGGCGAAATGCCTTTTTTGCTGCGATCAAAGGCGGCGCAAGTTTACTTGCAACCAACGTTACAGGGGCTAGTTACCGTTCGATTCCAATGGCTAGAGGATCTATCGTTTCGATGTTTGGAAGTCGCTTAGCCACACGTACTCTCTTAGCAGAGGATGCAGACTTGAATGTGGTGGGAGTTCAATTGCCGACAACTTTAGCCGGGACAACCATCATCGTGAAAGACAGGGTAGGAGCAGAGCGATTGGCTCCGCTCTTTTATGTTTCTCCTACGCAGATTAACTATCAAATCCCGCCTGAAACTCCTGTTGGTGGGGCGCTCGTGACAGTTATTGCGGAAGATGGTACGGCGACTATTGGAACAATTCAAGTAGTAGAGGTTGCCCCGGATTTGTTTTCGGCTGACAGCACAGGCAATGGCCCCGCCATCGGAAATGCTGTGCGGGTTCAGGCCAATGGGATACAACGTGAAGAACCTGTTGTCAAATTTACGAACAATAAGTGGGAATTGATTCCGCTTGATCTCGGCCCGGAGACGGAACAAATGTTTCTGGTGTTATTTGGAACTGGTATCCGATTTCGCAAAGACCCGCCACAAATCAGTGCCACGATAGGTGGCGTTACTGCCAGAGTGGATTATGCGAAAAATCAATGCTGTTTTGTCGGCTTGGATCAGGTCAACCTCTTGATTCCTAGGTCACTGGTTGGACGTGGCGAAGTAGAGGTGCTACTGACAATAGATGGTCAACCGACGCTGCCGCTGAAAATCGCTATTCAGTAATTGCCACAGATTAGCCTCCGTCCAGCCTTGCGATGATGTCATAGGCGTAAATGTTGAAGTCCGGGTTCCGACGATTCTGCTTTTGCGTGGCCCTCCTCTTAGCCTTCTATTTCCTCCTCCCTTTTCTCCTTAACTCAGTTGCTCGTCATTTAGTTCGGCGTGACGTGCTCCAACCTGCCGATGTCGTCGTTGCCTTATCTGGCGATGCACGTTGTGAGCGTGAACAGTACGCTGCCGAACTGTATCGCCAGGGATTGGCGCGCAAAATCCTCGTTGGCGGAGTCCCAGTTGCCTGGGGCGTCCACACGGGTGATGCTGCCAAACGGTATCTTCTCCATCTTGGTATTCCCGCTGATGATGTGATTGTTCTCAAGGACCCTTGGAATACCCGCATTGAAGCCAATCTGTTGGTGCAGCAATTACGACGTAATAACTGGAAATCCGTGATTGTCGTAACTGATATGTTTCATTCCCGCCGCGCGCTGTATACCATCGAGGCTGTAGCCTCTGATCTGCAACTCTCTTCACAGCCCATACCACCCGAACGATCCCGTTGGCAGCCCCAAGCATGGTGGAAACGACGTGACGATATGGGCGTCACTGTGCGCGAGTTTCTTTCGTGGGCTAACACATTGGTGGGTGGATGGCAGTAACGACTCAAAGAATGCGATGGCTACGAATTTTCATTTGTGGGGGACTCCTCTTACTTTTAGCTGGAATCGTCGGATTTTTTTCGCTCCCTTGGCTGGTTATTTCGCCGTTGCCAACGGACGCGGAACAATTGCCCGCTGCGGATGTGATGATTCACTGGATCGAATTATCGCGTTCTCAAACAGACGAATGGGTGGTCCAACTCTATCAGCAGGGCAAAGCGAACAAGATTATCTGTGTCAGCTCACGGGTTTCCTGGGATGTCTATGCAGCAGATTTCACCCGACAACATTTGATTGCGTTGGGAGTTCCTGCGGAGAATGTGGGGACGTTGCGTTTAGAACAGGAAGCCTGCGTTGCTCCAAACATCAAACGCGTTGCTGAATTTGTGAAGGTGCAGGGTTGGCAACGTACTTTGATGATTACAGACCCCACAGCCAAGACCTCTCAGCTCATCAAATATTTTCAGCAACAACGTCTCTCGCTATTCCTGACTTGTGTTCCGCAAGATCGGGACGAACTGATGTACCAGTGGTGGAAATCGCATTGGAAGCTTCAATGGATCATGAAAAGTGCTATCGGAGTTTTGCTTGATTCAATGTATGCTGAGTGCCGATGAATGAGGGTCGTTTCTTAATCTATTGAACTATCAATAATTGACCGTTGCGCTCGTATGGTGTAATTTGATGCGCGTTGCACCCGTAGCTCAGATGGATAGAGCGTTAGCCTCCGAAGCTAAAGGTCCCGCGTTCGAATCGCGGCGGGTGTACCAGAGTTTTCATAGTGTTCTCCACTTTAAGGGATGCTTCACAAAAGCATCCCTTCTTTTCTTAGCGAAACGTTTGCAACTCTTCCTTCAGCAAGTGAGGGGCGGCATTGAGTTGTAGAGATGCGGTGCGCTGTCCCGCATCTTGATCGTCGTCGTTCCAGAGTTGTACATCACCCACGCCAATCCTAAAATCTTCTCACTCGTTAATTGCAACGCTATACCTGCCGCAATTGCGATAGGCGTCGCAGAGGTGAAGACCGCAATGGTTTTCTGTGGATCGTGTTGTTGTAATGCCGCGAAGCCTGCCTGCACGTGCTCCTGAAAAGTCTTCCACGATTCATAACCTATGGATGAATAGCGATCTTCCAGCCACGCTTTTATAATGCCCGATCACATCGCGCGATAGCCCCACCCATCGCATAGGCGTTCTCACCAAGCTGCAATTTGTCCTGTGCGAACTGCATATCTTCAGCACATAAATGCGCCGCGATACTTTGGTACACTTCACCCAACTTGAATTCATTCCATCGCTCATCTGTGACGATCTCTGCCGCTGAATTCAATTGTTGATGAACCAGTCGAGCGGTGTTCTGTTGGCGTTGCAAACTGCCTGCGTATACTACATCAAAGCTTATTTGCCGTTGGGCAAAATGCACACCAAGCAATTGAGCTTGCTGGGGGCCGAGCGCTGAAAGCTCGTCGTAATTACCGCGCGGACCTGCTTGCGCGTGCCGAATGAAATAGATCATGAAGAAACTGTTTAGCCCAATAAAATAAGGGGTGATTGCTCACCCCTTATTCAAAATCACTACAATTGAGTTGTAGCTATTTCTTCTTTGCCGCTGCCTTCTTTGCAGGTGCCGCCGCTTTCTTAGCGGGTGCCGCTGCTTTCTTTGCAGGTGCCGCTGCTTTCTTAGCGGGTGCTGCTGCTTTCTTTGCTGGCATAAGTTTTTGCTCCTTTCTTTTGTTGTTCGCTTAGCCACTCACATAACCACAAAATATTGTATTGTTTTTACGATTGTGGACTACAGCAAGTAACATACAAGATGAGGATGCTTATAAACTTGTTCATAACGAGTGTCAACAACTTTTTTGGTAAGAGGTAGCGGTCCACTTGCTCAAGCGGCTTTCGGGCAAAAATTTTCGTTTGTTTGAGGCGTTTGTATGATGGGCGTGACATCAATGAGACCCGCATGATTATTGGGCGAAATGCGTTTCGCGTTATTTTAGAAGCCAGTGATGAACAGCCTTGAGCATCATTCATAAAATCTGAGAAATTTTCTTTCGTCATATGTGCTTCATTGCTGTTGTCATCTTCCTTGCAAGCGTTAGATAATTGCATTTCATCTATCATTTGTATCAATCACCGCATCATCAAGGAGATATCAATGCGCCGTTTGTCTTTGCCTCGTACCTTCATCATGACCGCGTCAATATTGGCTTTTGTGCTTGTCTTACAATCATTGATCGCCCCTTTCCATTTTTCTTCGCAAGCCCAAACCCAAAACTGGGAAGAAAAATTCCGCGCGCTACCACGTGCGGATTTGCTCAGAGAATACATGCGTGTATTAAGTGCTGAGCCGCATCATTTGGGATCCGCACAGGATAAGAAGAACGCTGAATGGATGCGTGATAAGCTCAACTCGTGGGGGCTTCAGGCAACGATTGAAGAGTATCAGGTCTTGTTTCCAACGCCGAAAGAACGGGTGCTTGAACTGCTTGCGCCTACGAAATTCACGGCTACTCTGAAAGAGCCTCCAGTCGCTGAAGACCCTGATTCTACTGATCAAAATCAACTTCCGACCTACAACGCATACGCCGCTGATGGCGATGTCACTGCGCCGCTTGTGTATGTGAATTACGGCATTCCAGCAGACTACGAGCAGCTTGAGCGAATGGGTGTGAGTGTCAAAGGCAAGATCGTCATTGCGCGTTATGGTGCAAGCTGGCGCGGAATCAAACCGAAGGTCGCGTATGAACATGGTGCCATTGGTTGTTTGATTTATTCTGATCCCAAAGAGGATGGTTACTATCAAGGTGATGTGTATCCACAAGGCCCCTATCGCAACGAAACAGGCGTTCAGCGCGGCTCCGTGATGGATATGCCAATTCATCCCGGCGATCCATTAACGCCGGGGATTGGTGCGACGAAAGATGCAAAACGCTTAGCGCGTGAAGATGCAAAAACAATTCTCAAGATTCCTGTGTTGCCAATTTCATACGGCGATGCGTTGCCGTTGCTCAGACAATTGCGCGGCGCTGTTGTCCCCGATGCGTGGCGCGGTGCCTTGCCCCTCACCTATCACGTTGGCGGCAATGATGATGTCAAAGTGCATCTCAAGCTCTCATTCAATTGGACACAAGCCACAACCTACAATGTGATCGCGCGTATCGCGGGTAGCACGTATCCTGATGAATGGATTATTCGCGGCAATCATCACGATGCGTGGGTCAACGGCGCAGATGATCCGGTGAGCGGCATGTGTTCCGTGCTCGAAGAAGCACGCGCGTTTGGTGAATTGCTGAAGCAAGGTTGGCGACCCAAGCGCACGATGATCTTTTGCGCGTGGGATGGCGAAGAACAGGGATTGTTAGGCTCAACCGAATGGGTTGAGCATCACGCGGAAGAACTCAAGCAAAAAGCTGTTGCGTACATCAATACAGATTCGACGGGCAAAGGCATGCTTGGCATGAGCGGTTCGCACACGCTCGAACGCTTCATCAATGATGTCGCGCGCGCCGTGCCTGATCCAAAAGGCAAAGGCTCGGCGTGGGAGATTGTAAAAGCTGCGCGTGAACGAGGCGCAACGACTGATGAAGCGAAGCGTGAACTGCGCGAGCGTGCTGACCTGCGTATCGGTGCGTTAGGCTCTGGTTCCGATTACACGGCCTTCATAGATCATCTTGGCATCGCGTCATTGAACCTTGGCTTCGGGGGTGAAAGCGGCGGGGGCATTTACCATTCGATCTACGATTCGTTTCATTGGTACACGAAGTTTTCCGATGGCGATTTCACGCATACGCGCGCGCTTGCACAAGTCGCAGGTACCGCGATGATGCGCCTGGCCGATGCGGATATTCTGCCCTTTGAATTCACGAATTTTGTGGAGACGGTGGATCGTTATGCAGAGGACGTAACAAGACTCGCGGCAGTAAGCAAACCCACAATACCCGTTGATTTGAAACCATTGCGTGACGCGATTGAAAAGCTGAGACGTAGTGCGGATTCGTATGATCGCGGGTTGCGAACATCTGCGTTGAGCAATCGGAAAGAGGCTGATCTCAAAGCTCTCAATCGCCTGTTGTACCAATCCGAACGCAAGCTGCTGTCCGATGCCGGATTGCCGCGCCGCGATTGGTTCAAGCATCAGATTTACGCGCCGGGCTTTTATACGGGCTATGGTGTAAAAACCTTGCCGGGTGTACGTGAAGCTTTAGAGCAAAAGTATTGGGAGGAAGCTTCCACACAAGCGCGCATTATCGGCAAAACGTTAGATGCTATGAGCGAGCAGATTCAAGCGGCTGCCAGCAAGCTTTTGAATAGGTAAGCCAGATTCATTTGTTTCGTTTTTCGATGCGATACAGATGCGTGCGCGTGCGTAAAAACAGAGCTTTGCCTGCGATGGCTGGCGACGCGAGGAAGCCTTCGTCTAGCTTGTTTTCGGCCAATTTCTCAAACGTTCGGCTCGGCTTGAGCACCGTTGTTTTGCCGTCTTCACTGAACAAATAAATCTTGCCATCGGCATACACGGGCGAGGAGGAGTACTCGCCTCCGATGCGTTGTTGCCAGACGATGTTGCCAGTTTTCGCTTCGACGCAACTCGCAATGCCGGTGTCGCCGATCATAAAGATCAAATCATCAATCAACAGAATCGAAGGCTTGTTTGATACGCCGCGTTTCACCTTCCACGCGACATGCGTGTCCGTAATCAAACCGTTGCCGCCGGTCTTCACGGCAAACAATTGCCCGGTCGAAAAGCCTGTCGGAAAGAAAATCATGCCGTGTCCCAGCACAGGCCGCGTGCTGGCCGAATGTTGCCCGCGCTCTTCGACGCGCCAGAGTTCTTTGCCGGTGAGCGGATCATAGGAATACGCTGCTTTTGCACCGAGACTAATCATCTCCCAGCGCCCGTTGATTCGCTCGACTTGCGGCGTAGCGAAGGCTTTGCGTAGATCGCCGTCGGCGGCAATCTTGCCATTCGGCAAAATGTCCTGGAAATCAATCGAACGCTTCGTCTGCCACACAGTCTTGCCCGTGCGTTTGTCGAGCGCAACGACGAATTGATGATCGCTGCCGTCGAAGTGCATCAGCAACAGGTTCTGAAAAATCACGGGCGATGAACCCGATCCGCGAAAGTGATTGCATTCAAAATCGCGCCGCTCCCACAGCACCTTGAACGTCTTCGTGTCAATGCACGCCGTGCCAGGCGAACCGAACGTGATGTAAACGCGACCATTTTCAATCACAGGCGTCGGTGATGCCGCCGTATTAAAGGGATGAATGTATTGCGGCGTCGCAACCTCAAACAATTTGATGTCACGAATGATTCGTCCCGTGTCTCGATCCAAACACAACGCATACAATTGCCGCGCATCCGGCGACGAAGTCGTCAACCAAATCTGCTTGGCATAAACCACCGGCGAAGACCAGCCGCGATCATGGATCGCTGTTTTCCAGACGATGTTTTGTTGCTCGCTCCACGTCAGCGGCAAATCGCGCGCGTCGGAATGGCCTGTGCCATCGGGGCCACGAAATTGCGGCCAGTTGTCGCTGGCTTGGGCGAGAGTGCAACTGAGAAGTAAGAACAGTGCCGTGCAAAGCAGTTTCATTGTGTCTCCTGATCAAAAGAAAAAAGGATGAAGGATGAACATACATCCCTCATCCTTGCGGATCGTTATGCTACGCCCGTTAGGCTTTGGCAATCAACTGCCGCAACACATACGGCAGGATGCCGCCGTGCAGGTAATACTCAACTTCAATCGGCGTATCAATGCGCAGCGTGACCGGGACTTCTTGTTTGAATCCATTGGCACGAGTGATGACCAGCGTGACATCCATCATCGGCTTGATGCCTTCGGCGACGCCTACTAAATCAAAGCTTTCTGTGCCGTCCAGACCGAGCGTTTGCGCGTTCGTGCCTTCTTTGAATTGGCACGGCAGTACGCCCATGCCGACTAAGTTGGAACGGTGAATGCGCTCGAAGCTTTGGGCGATGACTGCATTTACGCCCAATAAAGACGTGCCTTTCGCGGCCCAATCGCGCGAACTGCCGGTGCCATATTCTTGTCCGGCTAAGATCACTAATGGCGTTTTTTCTGACTGATATTTCATCGCGGCATCATAGATGCTCGTTTGTTCGCCGCTCGGTTGCAGCTTCGTCACACCACCTTCGACGCCGGGAACCATCAGGTTTTTGATGCGGACATTGGCGAATGTACCGCGCGTCATAATGCGATCATTGCCACGCCGTGAACCGTACGAATTGAAATCCGCCGGAGCCACGCCGTTGGCCTGTAAATACACACCAGCGGGCGAAGTCGCTTTGATGGAACCAGCGGGCGAAATGTGATCGGTCGTGACCGAATCGCCGAAAATTGCGAGCGCGCGTGCGCCTTCAATATTTTTCGCCGTGCCTGCGCTCATGCCGAAATTTTCAAAGAATGGCGGTTGCTGAATGTACGTCGAATTTTCATCCCATTTGTACACATCGCCCGTCGTACTCGGAATCTCATTCCACAACGGATTTTCCGAGGTGAAATCGCTGTACAAGCGGCGATAGGTTTCAGCATCCGTCGCCGCACCCATCACGGCTTTGACTTCGTCTGTGGTTGGCCAAATATCTTTCAGAAAAACATCTGCGCCATCAGCTCCTTTGCCGATAGGTTCCTGACTCATATCAATGTTGACGCGGCCTGCGAGCGCGAACGCAACGACCAGTGGCGGCGACATCAGGAAATTGGCTTTGATGGATTGATGCACGCGAGCTTCAAAATTGCGGTTGCCCGACAGCACCGATGCCGCAACGATATCGTTTTCGACAATCGCGCCTTCAATGCCGGAATCAAGCGGGCCGGAGTTGCCGATACAAGTCGTACAACCATAACCAACTGTATTGAAGCCGATTTGGTCGAGATAATTTTGCAGTCCGGTTTTGTTCAGATATTCCGTGACTACGCGTGAACCTGGGCCGAGCGAAGTTTTTACAGACGGCTTTGGTTTCAAGCCTTTTTCGACAGCTTTTTTCGCAACCAAGCCAGCCGCAAGCATGACGCCGGGGTTGGAAGTGTTAGTGCAGGAAGTGATCGCCGCAATTAAAACTTCGCCGTGTCCAATTTCTACGGCTTGCGCGGTCGCGGCATTGTCGCTGACGGTTGCGGCAACTTTTTTGCTCAATTCTTCAGCGGGTTTGTTGTATCCGCTTTCGCTGACAGGTTTGCTGAACAAATCTGTGAACGTAGATTTCATGCTGTTGAGCACAATACGATCTTGCGGGCGTTTTGGACCGGCAACGCTCGGCACAACATCAGCTAAATTTAATTCCAGCGTTTGGCTGTATTCGATGTCGCCCGCGTTCGGCATTCCAAATAAGCCCTGCGCTTGGAAATAATTTCTAAATGAATTCACTTGTTCATCGGTGCGGCCTGTGGCTTTCAGATAGTTGCAGGTTTCTTCGTCAATCGGGAAGAAGCCCATCGTTGCGCCGTATTCAGGAGCCATGTTCGCAATCGTAGCGCGATCCACGAGCGACAATGACGCCGCGCCTTCGCCAAAATATTCGACGAATTTGCCGACCACTTTCGCTTTGCGCAACATCTCAGTGCAGGTAAGAACGAGATCGGTTGCCGTCACGCCTTCTTTCAATTCGCCGTGCAAGTGGAAACCGACTACGTCAGGCGTTAAGAAATACACGGGCTGACCGAGCATTCCGGCTTCTGCTTCAATGCCGCCGACGCCCCAGCCCACAATGCCAAGACCGTTGATCATCGTCGTGTGCGAATCGGTTCCGACCAGCGTGTCAGGATAATAAACGCCGTCTTTTTCGAGCACGCCTTTCGCTAAATATTCGAGGTTGACCTGATGCACGATGCCGATGCCGGGCGGCACGACTTTGAATGTGTCGAACGCCTGCATCCCCCATTTCAAAAATTCATAGCGTTGGCGGTTGCGCTGAAATTCGATTTCCATATTTTTCTTCAGCGCGTCTGAAGTGCCGAAATAATCCACTTGCACGGAATGATCTACGACCAAATCAACCGGCACGAGTGGTTCGACGACTTTCGGATTCTTGCCAAGTCCGGCAACGGTCGAACGCATCGCCGCCAAATCCACGAGGAGCGGCACGCCTGTGAAATCCTGCAACACGACGCGGGCAACCACGAACGGAATTTCAGCGGTGCGCGTTTCGTTGGCTTTCCAATTCGCCAGCACGCGCACATCGCCTTCGCTAATTTTCAATCCGTCATAATTGCGCAGCACTGATTCCAGTACGATGCGAATGCTGACGGGTAATTTTGAAATCGCGGCAATGCCTTCTTTTTCGAGTTGTGGGAGTGAGTAAAAATTGGCGGCTTGGCCTGTGCCAGTGGTGAATGATTGAAGTGAATTGAATAGATTGTGCGACATAGTCCCTCGTGATGAAATTTGTGGTTTACGTCTAAAACAGCGAGTGTAAAGGCTGGTTTGAGAAATCGTCAAGCAGGGCCGCCGCGTGTGGGCGACGGAACAGACAGAAATAACGAAACAAAGAGAACCCACTAAGGTCGCACTCCCTTTTATTCCCTCTGTTCTTTCTGTCTGTTCCGTCCTCAATCACGAACATTTTGACCACGAACAATCATAACAGGTGTCACAGCCACCATTGCGAAAGACGTTGGTGGAACCGCACTCAGGACACGTCTTGCCCGAAATTGTCTCAAGCGCAGCTTTGGATATCGCGTCCTGCGATCCATTTAAGCGACGCATTGTAATCAATAGGCATTCGGCCACCGCTTGTTCCGGCGAAGTGATGAGGCGTTGATTGAAGAATGTTGCGTGTGTGCCGGTGATTTTATTCAGGCAGTTGGCGACTTCATTGACACTGAAGCCGCCGCGCAACATCTTCGATGCCAGCATCCCCACGCTTGGCGACAGCGGGCCATTGCCAAAGACTTCCAGAATGCTTTGCCCATTGTGATTGACCGTGACATACAAATTCTGTCCATCAAACGGGATTTGCCAGGTGAAGCCCGTCAATTCGCGCGGGCGATTGATTTTGGAAAGACTGATTTCCACCGTCTCCGGTTTAGGTTCAGCGCGAGGCGTTGTAGCTTGCATCGCCGTCAGTACCTGTTCATCACGCGATCCATCGCGGTAATAACTCACCGCCTTGACGCCAAGCTTCCACGCCAGACGATGCACACGGTCGGTGTCTTCCAGGGTAAAGCTGGCAGGCGCGTTGATCGTCTTGCTGATGGAGTTGTCCACGTGGCGCTGAAAGGCCTTGAGCATCCGTAAGTGTTCATCCGGTGTGAGCGCGTGGGCGTCCACGAAATAGGCAGGCAATTCGGCATAGCGTTTTTGGATTTGCTCAGCGGCGGCCTCGACAGAGACTTCATCCAGCGGATCAAGCGCGAGACCCAATGCAGCAGCGGCCAATGGATGTGCGTAGACGCGTTTGCCGAGCGTGTCCTGCCGCACATACGCATACGAGAAATTCGGTTCGCAGCCGGAACTGGTTTCCGCTACGAGCGAAATCGTACCAGTCGGCGCAATGGTCGTGACTTCATAATTGCGTGGCGTCAATGGAAGCTTACGATCCAATCCGATTTCCTCGTATAGCAATTGTTCATAGGCCTCACGATTGGGTTCCAATTCCGGCATCACGCCTTTTTCCGCGCCGATGGACAACGATGCTTTCCAGGCCTCACGGCGGATGAATTGCATCAACTGCCCGGCATAATTGGCAGCCTCCTCGCTGCCATAGCTGAGTTGTTTGTGAAGCAGCAAATCGGCGAATCCCATCAGACCCAGCCCAATCGGGCGCGTGCGTTGCACCACCTCGTGAATTTGTGCAAGCGGCCAATCACAAACGTCTACCACGTTGTCCAGGAATCGCACGCACCAATAAATATCGCGTTTCAATCGCTCCCAATCCAGATCGCGTGAGGCGGGATCAAAATACTTCACAATATCCATTGAGCCGAGATTGCAGGCGTTGTAATCGTGCAGCAGTTGCTCGGCGCAAGGATTCGACGCACGCTTTGGCCCCATCGAATTCAGCAGCGGGTTATTGCGATTGACATTATCAATGAAAATGATGCCCGGCTCGGCCCATTGATGCGTGGAAGCGATGATTCGTCGCCACACATCCGGCGCAAAAATCATCCCGGCTTGCGGTGGTTCCTGCGTGTTATAGGTGTAGTTCCCGCCCGCGCCGTGATTGGCTTTGGGATCGTAAACAGCTTCTGTCCAGGCTTTGCCTTCAAACTCCGTCTGCAACCATTCGTTGTTTTCGACCGCTTCCAGAAATCTATCTGTGACCGTCACCGAGATATTGAAATTGGTCAGGCTTTTTTGATCGTTCTTCGCGTGAATGAAGCGCAGGATGTCGGGATGTGTGATGGACAAAATACCCATATTCGCGCCGCGTCGCACGCCGCCCTGCTTCACGACTTCGGTGACGGTATTGACGATTTGCATAAACGAAACCGGCCCCGACGCTGTGCCGCGCGAATCGCCCACTGATGAACCTGCCGGGCGTAAATGCTCGTAAGTCATGCCCGTGCCGCCGCCACTTTGATGAATCAGCGCGCAATATTTGGCGTGATCCATAATGGTTTCCAATGAGTCGGGGACGGGCAATACGAAGCACGCCGCCAGCATCGCTTTGGGTTTGCCGGCATTGACCAGGCAGGGCGTGTTGGGCAGAAACGAGCGGGTCCGCATCAACGCGCGCAATTGCTGCACGAATTCTTCGCGTAAGCGCAGGTCCGCTTCGGCGCGCCCGACAAAGTTGACAACGCGCTCGACAATGTCGCCCCAGTCTTCGGTTGCGTGACCGTGACGATCTTTGAGGGCATAACGTTTGGCAATAACTTTTTGTGCATTAAGACTGAGTTGAGTTGGGATGGAAAGAACCGCTTGAAACATAAATCCGGTGACCTCGTGTTATGAAGAGTGATTGGGGAAAACTCCGCGTAAAAATCCCTTTGCTGCAAGATTTGTGCCGTTTTGAGGCAAGGCACGAGGTTTGCCAGACAAAATATTTATGTCATTCGCAAAGGATCACAATTTACCCCCCTCAACTGTCTACGGTCCAGTGCATTCGTGGCGGGTGGGAACATCGCTTGGCATTGATTTGTTGTATGTGAATTCGATTTGTTCGTTTCGCTGTATTTATTGCCAATTGGGCAAAATCAACGAACACACGCGCGAGCGAAAAGTGTATGTGCCGACAGAACAAGTAATGGCCGATCTTCAAGCCAGCGAATGGCAGTCGGTAGATGTCATCACGTTTTCGGGGAATGGCGAACCCACGTTGGCTGCGAACCTGGGCGAAGTGATGCACGCCATTCGGGCGTTCACGCACAAGCCGATGGTTGTCTTGACGAATTCGACGCTGCTCCATGATTCAACGGTGCGCGCCGATTTGGCAGCGGCGGACAAAATCTTTTGTAAGCTGGACGCTGCCGAGGATCGCACGCTTAAGCTGATTGATCGCCCGGTCGCGGGCCTCACCGTGTACGGTATTGTCGAAGGCATCAAAGCCTTGCGCCGGGAATATCGCGGACATCTGGCGATTCAAACGATGCTTTTGCCAATCAATAAAAACGAAGTGGAGTCATTGGCGGCATTGCTCAATGAAATTCAGCCGGATGAAGTGCAATTAAATCTGCCGTCGCGCCCGGTCCCGCGTGACTGGATGATTGAATCGCGTGGTAATCACGAGCGCAGCGCAGAAAATGCCACGCGATTGAAGCTACTCAGTCGAGAAGACGTGGACGAAATCGAAGGAACCTTGCGCCGTTTGACGGGGCTGCCATTAACGTCCGCCTATCGGCGCAATTGATTATTGGGTCGCAGGCTTAGGGCGCGGCGGCACGGGCGATTCGCCGTAAATGAGGATTTCTGTGCCGACTTTGGCGAGGTCGCTGAAGGCCTGGGCTGCAAACATCGGAATGCGGATGCAGCCGTGACTGGCGGGGGTGGTTGGCACTGCCGGATTGCCATGAATGGCAATGCCGTCATAAATGTAATTCGGGTAATACAACAGGCCCAACGGACTCTTGCGCCAGCCTTTGATTTGATGTGTGACTTTGAAGCGACCGGTTGGCGTGATGGCTTGGCGCGTTCTGCCGCCTTCTGTAAACCATTCGCCGGAGCCGGACGAAATTGGCAGGATGCCCTCAATCAAACCGCTGTCGTTGACCACAAATAAGACCTGCCGCGTCAAATCCACCTCAATGTGGGCCGCCTTGGATTCGAGTGGTTGCGGTGGTTGTGCTTTGCGAATGGCCGCCAGTTCTTTGAGCGTCAACGAACCGGTTTTAGCGCGCCCTTCGATTTTCTGAAACGCAATCAATGCATGTCGCAACGAAGCGTCCCGGCCTTGGACTTGGACATCTAACCAATAGCCAAGCGCACTCAATACTTGCTTGGCTTCAGCAATGTCTGTTTCGGTGATTTGTGGTTTTGCCGGGGACGGTTTCGGTTTAGCGGGTGTTTGCGCGAAGATCAAATTGCTGCCGAAAATAATCGCTAACAAGGTTGAGGTGAAGATAGACCCACGACGATTTTTATTCATGCCTGATGGAAATACGTTAAAGGCCAGCGCGAAAATTTGCGGATCGCAAAATGAATTGCGCAAATTCACGCAAGGACTGTGTGAAAAAAATTCGGCGCACGTTTAAGGTGTATGCCCATTGATCACGCCGATGGGGTCAATGGCCGTTGGCCTCAATGGGCGTGCAATTAACACCGGGCAAGGGGACTGTCGCAGCACGCGATCCGCATTAGAACCAAAGAGTGCGCGCATCGTGAAACCTGCGCCGTGAACGCCCAGGCAAATCAAATCAATATTGTGTTCTTCTGCATAGGTCAGGATTTCACGATAGGGCTGCCCGGCTCGGACCGATTGAAATACTTTGCACCAGAGATGCGTTTCGTTCGGCACAGTCAGGTTTAATTGCCGAGCCGCCCGTTGGAAATCGGACTCGACTCCGGCTGGCATCGTTGCTAATGCGGGTGAAAGCGCCACAGGCAAGGCGTGCAATAAATGCAATTCGGCCTGATGTTCCTGCGCCAGCGAAAGCCCGTACTGAAGCGCCAATTCGGAATCATTTGAGAAATCTGTGGCGACCAGCACCCGCTTGATCTTGACTTCATCAGAACTCAATCCTGTCCACTCTACTTCGTCAGGATGTGTGACCAGTACTGGGCACGGCGCAGTGCGGCAAACGGCTTCGGCTGTTGAGCCGAGTAAGGCCGCTGCCAAAGGACGTCGGCGCGACCGCATCACAATCAAATCTACGCGTTGTGTGGCGGCTGTTTTCGGAATACCAGTCGCCGGGTCTTCCTCGACGATGATTCCTTCACACCGCGGTATCGCGTCGTCCTGATTGGTGTAAAGACTAATTGCAGCTTCAAATTTTTCCCGATACCGTTCGCGGTCAGCCTCATCTACAAAGAACGTGGGTGCCACACAATGACAAAGCAGCAATTGAGCATCATAGGTACGTGCCAACGTGACAGCATATCGCAGCCCGGCATCGGATTGTGGGGAGAGATCGGTTGGATAAAGAATCCGTTTGATTTGAATCATAAATGCTTACGGCATCAGAGCGGTGCCGGCCTCCGTTCGCTCGTTGTTGCAACGCGTGTGCCTTGACGAAAGCAAGCTGGATAAGACTCTGTGGCGAGCTGGATTGTGGAAAATTGCCTGAAGAGAAGGGGAAAAGTTCGCACAAGCTTTAATTCCGACGCCTCAGCCTTCGGTTCGCCGGTGTCTGATCGCCAGTTTGGTGAACTCAACAATCAGGATCGGCAAAATGACAGTGCCGCCAATAACCCACCAGTCATTTGCATTGAGGTGAACCGTATCTAGCACTCGCGCGAGGAACGGATGGTACAGCGCCAGCATTTGCAACGACACCACAATAATGACCGCCCCCCACACAAACAGATTGCGAAACAGTCCCACAAAGGCGGAGCGAACGCGCGAGCGGCAATTGAACGTATGCCCGATTTGCACGCCTACCAGGGCAAAGAGTGCGATGGTTCGTGCGTGTGCGCCCGCGCCATATTGCTGCAACGCCCAACCGTATGCGGTCAGGATGATGGCTGCTAACACGATTGCTTGCCACGAGATTAACCACAAAAACGGGCGCGACAGTAACGATTCTTTGGGTGAACGTGGTGGGCGCTGCATAATGCCCGGTGCTGTCGGTTCCAGCGCCAACGCCAGCGCCGGAAAGACGTCCATCAGCAAATTCATCCACAGAATTTGCAGCGGCAGTAAGGGCAAAGGCCATCCGATCAGAATGGCGACAAAAATTGCCAGGACGGAAGCTAAGTTTTTGGAAAACATCAGATGCACAAAGCGAATGATGTTGGCATAAATTGTGCGACCGCCCTCGACTGCGCGCAAAATCGTCGCAAAGTTATCATCGGCCAGAACCAGGTCCGCAGCTTCTTTGGCAACCTCTGTCCCGCGTACACCCATTGCGACGCCGATGTCCGCGCGTTTTAGAGCGGGCGCATCGTTGACACCATCGCCTGTGACCGCGACGATCTCGCCCGCCTGTTGCAAGGCTTCGACGATCCGCAATTTATCTTCGGGCGAGACGCGCGCAAATACATCGGTGCGTTCGGCTAATTCGGCAATGACTTTGTGCGAAGCGTCTTCCAGGTCGCGTGCGTGATGTGCGTGAGGCGGCGCGTCACCTCGCAATCGCAGTTCGTGTGCAATGGCGTGGGCCGTATGAATTTGATCGCCCGTCAGCATCACCACGCGAATGCCTGCTTCCTGCGCCTGTCGGATGGCTTCGCCGACGCCCGCGCGTGGTGGGTCAATCATCCCGACAAACCCCAGAAATGTGTAGCCAGATTCGATGTCGCCATCGGTGATTTGCTTTTCTGCCAGGGCCAGCACGCGTAACGCCCGTTCTGCCATTTCCCGGTTGGCCCGCAACAATTGCTCGCGCGCTTCGTCTTCTATCCCGATACAGGCTTTCAGCACGACGTTGGGCGCCCCTTTGAGCAGCGCCAGCGTGGTGCCTTCCGGCGTGTGATGCACGGTAATCATTTGCTTCGTCGTGGCGTCAAACGGGCGTTCGTCCACCTTGAGGAATTTGCTTCTTTCGCTTGCCACATCAACGCCGAGTGCATCGGCAACGATCAACAAGGCGGTTTCTGTCGGATCACCAACAGATCGCGCTTCGCCTTCAGCCACTGCATTGAAGGCCGCTTCGTTGCACAGTACGCCAACGCGCACCGCGCGCGCCAGCAAATCGTCATCCGCCAGCGAGATCGGTTGCGCGTGGAGTTCAATCTTGCGACCATCGGCGAGATAAAATTCGCGCACGGTCATGCGGTTTTCGGTGAGCGTGCCGGTTTTATCGGAACAAATGATCGTCGTGCTGCCCAGAGTTTCGACCGAAGCCAATTGCCGCACCAGCGCGCGTTGCCGCGCCATTCGCAGCACGCCCAGCGCCAGAATCAGCGTCGTGACAGCAGGCAAGGCTTCGGGGATCGCCGCTACCGCAAGGCTAATGCCGACTTCAATCATCATCCACAGATCATCACCGCGTAGCCATCCTGCCAGCGTCACAATCGCGCCAATCACAATCACCAGATACACCAGGCGACGCCCCAATTCATCCAGCTTGCGTTTCAGCGGCGTGGATTCTTCCGGCGCTTCCGCGACCAGTCGTCCAATGCGCCCTAACTCCGTGTTACTTCCGGTTGTTGTCACGACGGCAATGGCGTGGCCCGCTGCTACCGCCGTGCCGAGATACAACATCGAGGTTCGCTCCGCCAACAGGGCATTGGGGGCAACTGGCAAAGGCGATTTAGTGACAGTAGTGCTTTCGCCTGTCAGCGCCGATTCCTCAACGCGCAGGCTGGCTACTTCCAGCAATCGCGCGTCTGCCGGAATGCGGTCGCCGGCATTCAGAATCACGATGTCTCCGGGGACCAGGTCTTCTGCCGAAATGGTTAATTCGTGGCCCTCACGACGCACGCGCGCGGTGGTGACGGCCTGTCGTCGCAGCGCGTCCAAGGCTCGTCCGGCTTGCCATTCGGTCGCAAACCCGACGGTCGCGTTGATGAGCAACACCATCAAAATGGCGGCGGCGTCCAGTAAGTCGCCAGTAATGACGGCAACGATGGCGGCGGCGGCCAACAACGCGACGACTAAACTCGCAAACTGATCCAACAGGAGTCGCCACGTGGCGCGCGGACGTGTTGCGAGAATTGTGTTTGCGCCGTATTGCTCGCGTCGCGCTTCGATTTCGGTCGTGGTTAAGCCAAGCTCCGGTGTGACGCCTGTGACGCGCAAAACTTCTTCGGCTGCGATGGCGTGCGGTGCTTGGAGCGGAGCCGCAAATTGAGTTGTCTGAGTGTGATCTCCCGCAATCATCAGGCCTCCAAGTGGGGAAAATCCCACAGAATCGAACTTAAAGCAATCCCTACGCCAGGCGGCGTTGTCCGCTGCTTTTCTGAAACAGGGTTTGAAAAAAAGTTTCTTTCACTATAGGGTTTGTTTCCGCAACGGTAACAGGCTTTGGCTTTTCTATGAAACGTTACTTCGGGATTATTGCGACGGTCGTGTTGGTCTTCGTGGTGCTGATTGCGCTCAATGCGGCTGGCACCATCACGTTGGATCGCCCGCCGGAAGATGAGTATGTGCCCGTTCGATCCAGCTATAATGCCGGGCCGACGGGGACGCGGGCGCTGTATCAATTGCTGGAAGAATCCGGGTATGACGTGGCCCGCTGGCGCGAAAATTACAAAGACCTGAATTTCGCCAATAGCAGTGCCAAAGGTGCATCATTAGTGGTCGTAGGGCCATTCCCACGCGGCACCGAACTTGACGACGACGAAGCACAGGCCTTGCGGAAATGGGTTGCCGCCGGAGGCAATTTGCTCATCGTCAGCCGCACCCCTCGCGCGCAATTTCGGGATCATTACATTCATGTCCAAACGCCTCCGCCCCCGGCTGTGTCCGGCAAGGGCGAAGGCCATGACGCCATCAATCCGCCGGTCGAGGAAAAAAGTGATTTGCTGATTTCGCAGCCGACAGAATTAACCCGCAATGTGCGCGGATTGATGATTTCCAAATGGGCTTCACGCTTATCCTTTCACGCGCCCGCCGCTGAGCCGAGATCAGGTAAAGAGGCTGACGACACGGATGATTCGACGGCTGAACCGCCGCCGCCAAAGCCTGCTCCTTCCTCGGCAGCCGATCCCGATGCCACGCCGCAGGGCGTCCCCGGAGTCGTTGCGTTGCCGGACGAACTGCTTGCTCCTGTGGTGCATCTGGGCGACAGCGAAGGTGCCGTATTGGCTGATTTCAACTATGGCGAAGGGCGTGTGATATTTCTTTCTGACCCGTTCGTGATCGCCAACAACGGCATCGCACGCGGCACAAATGTGAATCTGGCGTTGAACTTGATGGAGGCGCTTGGGGGGGCGCAGCAGAAGATTTACTTTGACGAATATCATCATGGCTATCGCAGCCAGGGCAATGCGCTGATGAATTATTTTCGTGGTACGCCCGTTCCCTGGTTGTTTGCGCAATTACTTTTTGTGGCGGTGTTGATTGCGTACAGTTACGGCAAACGGTTTGCGCGCCCGCTGCCGATGCCACAGGCAGATCGGCACTCGCCGTTGGAATTCGTTGGCTCTATGGCCAGCCTGCAACAGGCCGCGCAAGCCCGTGATCTGGCGCTCGAAAACATTTATCCACGCTTCAGACATCGGTTGTGCCGCACGTTGGGATTGCCCGTGACGGCTGCGCCACAAACCATCATTGCCCGCTTGAAACGCCGCGTGCAAACCCGCGAATCTGAAGTCGAACTGCTACGAGTGTTCAGCGAAAGCGAGCGCGCGTTGCAGGGCGAACGGCTGGACGATCAACGCTTGACTGAACTGGTAGCGGCAATGCGGCGGATTGCCGCGCAACTGAAACTTTCTTGAAATCGCATGGCGAAGTTATTTACCCCAGTCCTCGCACCAATGATCAGGAATCGGCCTTTCGTGCTGGTGATCCTCGGTATTGCGGTTTTGCAATTGCTTTTGACCTCTTTCAATTTGCCGATTTGGCGTTGTCCGATGTTGCACACGCTGGGCATTCCGTGTCCGGGTTGCGGGCTGACGCGCGCGACACTGGCTTTCTTGCAGGGCGAGTGGCGACAGGGATTGACTCTGCACGCGTTTGGGCTTTTCATGCCGATGGCGCTGGTGTTCATTGGCGGTGGTTTACTCCCCTCTCACCTTAAACAGCAGTTCGTTTTTCAGATTGAGAAAATTGAACATCGTACAGGCATCGTAACAATTTTGCTGTTTGCTTTGATTGCCTACTGGCTTGTGCGGCTTATATTTTTTCCTTCGATGTTTATCCGTTTGGTTGCTGGATAAGCACATCACTCACACCAAAAAAATAAGGAGGCTCACGTTATGGCATTGTTACTTTCTCTGCTCTTGATAGCAGTTGGTCTAGGTGCGTTTGTTTGTTTCATCATCGTTCTTATCAAGCTGTTTCAGAACGAAGGACCACTCTGGGGGATTCTGGGACTGATCTGCGGCTTGTATACGCTTGTGTGGGGTTGGATGAATGCGGACAAATTTAATATCCGCAAGATCATGATGATTTGGACCGGTTTGATTGTCGCCCAAATTGTCCTATACGTTCTGATGATGTCATTAGGGTTGCTTGCCGCCAACCAGTAAATTTTTACCTCAACTATTACCTTCGCGCTGAAGACAAGCGAATCAAGGCTTGTCTTCAGCGCGCTCCCTTTTCATCACCGTGCCAGCTTTTTTTCTGTAGTAGTTTGCAGCTTGCTCCCCAGAATGAGGTCAATGTATGGATTTCAAGCCGGGTGAATTTTTTGTCGGCATCGTAGATTTCTTTGCGATTCTGATGCCGGGCGCGTTGCTTGCCTATGCCACCAAAGACTGGGCCAGTCAAAAACTCTTCGGCCCGATTTTGCCGAAGATCGAAGGCGAGGTGCAGGGTTGGGTCGCGTTCATCCTGGCCGCGTATTTATTGGGGCATTTTATTTTTTTGCTGGGCGCAGTGTTGGATCGTTACTTGTACGATCCGTATCGCAAACGTCGGTTGCGAGAAAATCACGACCGGCTTTTTAAGCGCGCTCGATTGCTCAAACGCCGCGCTTTACGTGAACGATGCAAGGCCCCGGTGCTGAATACTTACAAATGGGCGCGCACGAATGTGCAGTTGTTTCAACCCGCCGCCGCCGTCGAAATTCATCGCCTCGAAGCCGACTCGAAATTCTTTCGTAGCCTGGTGGTGTTACTCTTCCTGCTGACCTTGTTTTTGTTGTACAAAGGCGCACTGTTGGCGCTGGCTATGAGCAGCGGCCTGATGCTGTTGTCGTTCATTCGCTACGCCGATCAGCGATACAAAAGCACGCAACTGGCCTACACCTGTTTGCTGGCGATGGATCATCGAAAATCAGACAAACCCGAAAGCGCACCCAAACCAGCATGACCCCTCAGCTACTCTTTGCCGTTGGCTCCGAAAATCCCGTCAAAATCAATTGTGTGGCCGCTGCTGTGACAGCCTTCTGGCCGACCGCGCGGGTGGTTGGCACTCGCACCGATTCGCAGGTCAGCGCCCAACCAACTTCCGAACACGAAATGTGTCTCGGCGCGTTCAATCGGGCGCAGCAATCGCTTGAAAACATTGTTGCCGCACAATACGGCGTCGGCATCGAAGGTGGCATTGAAGACAACGAGGATGGGATGTGGGCCTTTGCCGTGATCGTCATCGTGGATCGCAATCGCCGCATCAGCGAAGGCCAAACCGGGCGCTTCAAATTGCCGGAAGGAGTGGCGCGGTTAATCCGCGAGGAAGGCTTGGAACTGGGCGAAGCCGATGATCGTTTCTTCGGTCGTCAGAACTCCAAACAAAACGAAGGTGCGATAGGCATTTTGTCCGATGGCAGAATTACGCGGATGGAATTGTACCAACCGGCAGTCATCTTCGCGCTGCTGCCATTTCTTCATCCTGAATATTACGAAGAACTGTAAGGCAGGCGGCCCGCCTGTCACCCTTTAGGAGGTGAATTTATGAGAGTACTTTTTCGATTACTTGGTGGTTCGTTGCTCATAGCTGTGCTTCTCTCGTTGCTCGGCGCACAACCACCGACCTATGATTTGTTGATTCGCGGCGGGCGCATTGTGGACGGAACGGGCGGTTCGTGGTGGCGCGGCGACGTTGCCGTGCGTGGCGATACGATTGCGGCCATCGGCAAGCTCGGCAATGCTTCCGCGCGGCACGTGATCGAAGCAAACGACCTGATCGTCGCGCCCGGATTCATTGACATTCACAGTCATTCGATGGGCATCCTTGAATCACCAAGCGCCGAAAATGCTGTGCGCGAAGGTGTGACGACCGTGATTGATGGCAATGATGGCAGTTCGCCCCTGCCCTTCCAACCGTTCTTCGACAAATTGACGCAAGCGCGCATTGCTATCAACTTCGGCCTGTTCGTCGGTCAAGGTACGGTGCGCGGGCGCGTCCTCGGCAACGTGGATCGCAAAGCGACGCCCGATGAAATCGAGAAGATGAGAGCTTTGGTGAAACAGGCGATGGAAGACGGCGCATTCGGTTTGAGTACCGGCTTGTTTTATGTGCCGGGCAACTACACGCCAACCGACGAAGTCATCGAACTGGCGAAAGTCGCCGGGCAAATGGGCGGGATGCACATTTCCCACATGCGTAATGAAGCGACAGACATCCTCAAAAGCATTGCTGAAACCATTGCCATCGGCGAGCGCGGCGGATTGCCCACGCAGGTGTCACATCACAAAATCATCGGCAAAGGCAATTGGGGCAAGAGCGTTGAGACGCTGAAAATGATCAACGAAGCCCGCGCGCGCGGCGTGGACGTGAGCATAGACCAATATCCGTACACTGCTTCCAGCACTGGTCTTGCCGCGCTCCTGCCACAATGGGCGCAGGAAGGCACACCCGCCGAGGTTCTCAAACGGCTCAACGATCCGCCGACGCGTGCGAAGATCAAAGCCGCGATTGTCGAAAACCTCAAATTTGATCGCGGTGGTGGAGATACGAAAAATGTAGTGATTGCCGCGTGTGGCTGGGATCGCAATCTGGAAGGAAAAAGTCTTGCAGACATCACGCGCGCACGTGGCGGTTCAGCTTCATTTGAAGACGCCGCTGAAACCGCGTTGGAAATCATAGCCAAGGGCGGCGCAAGCGCGATTTATCACGCGATTAACGAAGACGATGTGGCGCGGATTATGCAAGAACCACTGACAATGGTTGCTTCGGACGGCGGCGTAGTTATGTTCAAACGTGGCGCACCGCATCCACGCAATTACGGTACGTTCGCGCGCGTGTTGGGCGTGTATGCGCGCGAAAAAAATGTACTGCGCCTGGAAGAAGCCGTGCGCAAAATGTCCTCGCTTCCAGCTTCGCGCCTGAAGTTGATGGATCGCGGGTTGTTACGCGTCGGAATGAAGGCCGACATCGTCGTGTTTGATGCCGCAAGGGTGAAAGACCGTGCAACCTTTGCTGAACCGCATCAGTATGCGGAAGGTTTTCATTATGTGGTCGTCAATGGCAGCGTGGCACTGGACAATGGCAAGATGACTGATGTTCGCGCGGGGCAGGTGCTGCGTGGCACAGCGGCGCGGCGACCATAAGAAACGTATTGTAGACTGTCTAATTTGCGGCTGTCTTTCGTGCCCCACGATTTATCACTGTAGCCAACACCGCAGGCTGGACAGTCTACGATACATCTAAATACCGCTTGAAATCCCTGCCAATCCCGGTCATTCTGTTGTTCGTCCCCGTAATTTCAAACTCTGAGGTAATCTATGAATCTTTTCTTTTCCCGCCGCCTGAAGCAATCAACGGCATTGTTGTGTAGCACTGCATTATTGCTGACCGCGTTCGCTTTGCCTGCGACTGCGGACGAAGGCATGTGGACGTATTTCAATTTGCCGACCAAACAGCTCAAAGAAAAATACGGCTTCGAGGCCACTCAGGCCTGGCTCGATCATTTGCGTTTAGCCAGCGTGCGCTTCAACGACGGCGGTTCCGGTTCGTTCATTAGCCCCAGCCTGGTTATCACGAATCACCACGTGGCGAGCGGGCAATTGCAAAAGATTTCGACGGCGCAAAAAGATTATTTGAAAGAGGGCTTTTTGGCGAAGAATCAGGCCGAAGAAATCAAATGCGCTGATTTGGAATTGAACGTGCTGATGTCTATGGAAGACGTGACAGCACGCGTCAACGGAGCCAGCAAACCAGAGATGAATGCCGGGCAATCCCGCGCCGCGCGCCGCGACGAAATCACCAGGATTCAAAAAGAAAGCACCGAAAAAACGGGCCTTCGCTCCGATGTGGTTTCGTTTTATCAAGGCAGTGAATGGTGGCTCTATCGTTACAAAAAATACACCGACGTGCGCATCGTCTTTGCGCCCGAAAAACAGGCGGCATTCTTTGGCGGCGATCCCGACAACTTCACCTATCCGCGCTTTGATATGGACGTGACAATTATGCGCGTCTATGAAAACGGTAAGCCCGTTGCCTCTCCGCATTATTTGAAGTGGAATTCCGACAGTGCGAAAGATGGTGATCTGGTTTTTGTTTCGGGGCATCCTGGCTCGACGCAGCGTAACATCACGATGGCGCAGATTGAATATCAACGCGACGTTCGTTATCCGCGCGTGTTGAATTTCCTCAAGCGTTCGTTATCCGCACTCAATGAATATGCGGCTTTGGGCACAGAACAACGTCGTCAGGCAGAGGAAGACATCTTCGGTTTTGAAAACACGCAAAAGGCGTACATCGGCCAATATCAAGGCTTGCTCGACAAAAACATCATTGCCAAAAAACAAGCCGAGGAAACCGATTTGCGTGCGAAGGTCAGCGCGAATCCCGAATGGAAAGCGGCCTATGGCAGCGCGTGGGATGAAATCGCCCAGGCGCAAGCCAAGCTCAATGAAATTGATAAGGAGCGTCGTTTCCGCAACATCGGTAATTCGCAGTTATTCAACCTCGCCGCGTTGCTCGACGAATACATCAAGCAAATGAAAAAGCCTGATGCCGAGCGCGACCCCGGATTTCACGAGGCCGAATTGGAATCTACGCGGTTGCAATTGTTTTCGCCTGCGCCCACGTATCCAAAGCTTGAAGAACGCGTGATCGCGGGCAATATGCAATTGGCGCTGGACGAACTCGGTGCCGATGATCCGTTTGTCAAAGTAGCATTGGAAGGTAAAACCCCAAGTGAGTTTGCGAAGGCGTTGATTGCCGGAACCAAAATTGGCGACCCCGCCTATCGCAAATCGCTGGCAGATGGCGGCGAAGCGGCGGTCAATGCCTCCAATGACACCATGCTCGCCTTGACGAAAAAATTGGTTCCAATGATGGAAGCAATGGAAGTGATGGTTGCGCCATTGATGGGACAAATCGCCGCCGCCAACGAAAAGATCGGCAAAGCGCGCTTTGCGGTCTATGGTCGTTCGCAATACCCGGATGCGAACTTTACCTTGCGCTTGTCCTACGGCACGGTCAAAGGCTATCCAATGAACGGGACCATTGCACCGTCCCGCACGACGTTTTATGGCTTGTATGATCGCGTTCACAGCTTCGGCAATAAAGAACCCTTCAATACGCCGCAGCGGTTTCTGGATCGTGTGAGCAAATTGAATCTGGCGACACCGCTGAACTTCGTGACGACGAACGACATCATCGGAGGCAACTCGGGTTCACCGCTGGTGAATCGCAACGGCGAATTCGTCGGCATCGTGTTTGACGGCAACATCGAAAGCCTGGTCGGCAATTTCATCTTTGACGAAACCGCCAATCGCACCGTAGCCGTCCACGCCGCAGGCATCATGGAAGCAATGCGCAAGCTGTATGATGCAACCGCATTGGCCGATGAAATCGAAGGCAAGATGGCGAAGAGCGCGAAGAAATGAGGCTCATCAGGCAGTAGGCAGTAGCGTGATTCATCCGCTACTGCTCGCCGTTATCGAGAAGCTGCCGATGCAACTCCCACGACTATTGCTGCCACGGCTACCATCCCAAGATAAATTCCTGCGCCCATCAAGAAGCCCCGTTTGAACGGGCTGCCCGCTTTCCTCCCATCTACTTTAGAAACCTTGCTCAAATCGCTGTAGGCAATGTCTCTCGTGTTGATCTGCCCGGCGGCATCTACGAGTTGAAGTCTGAAGGAGTCATTTCTGATTTCGGAGATGCGACCCTCCAGTGTTTCGTTGGAAACGAGTTTGAGCCTTACAATTTGATTGATACCGTGTTCGACGATTTGCCGCTTGAATTTGACCTCATTTGAAGAACCGGATTGCGCGAATGCCACAAAACCATTGCTGAATAAAGCTGCGATGACGATGGCCTGAATGAGCTTGAGCATTATTTCTCCTCAATAACCTGGTGCTGCCAACTCGTGCGCCCCTTTCAATTCAGCACAAGTTGGCAGCCGCTTCATCGTTGCTGCGACGAAGACATTGATGATGTTTGTTTCGGTGGTAAAACGGGTTGTTGCGTTGCGCTGAAGTGCGCGTTCAATGTTTTGAAGGTAGACGAATTCATTCCGTATTCGTCTTTGCGTTCTAACTTTGCGATGGCGCAAAAGGCTTCCTCGCTATCGCAAAAATAATCGCTATCACGAACCCGCTTTTCATCTGTTCTCCTTCGCAATTTGTACCGCTGAATGCGCAGGAAGATAACGCTGACGGGTGGTTTGATTGATGGGGAATGTCACACTTTTTCAAGTGTGCTATGGCAGCAGAAAGCGGTGTACCAAATTCGTTGACGGTTTGTTCTGTGCGTCAATCGAGAATACCTGCCAGCTTGAGTTTCAACCCTTGCAGCAACGGTTCGCCGGATATAGTTTTGGGACGATTGAGGAGCTTTACTTTCTCATTGGGGCGGTAAATGTGAACTTTCTTTTCCAGCGGATCAAGCAGCCAGCCAAGTTGCGCGCCGTTTTCCAGATACTCTTCCATCTTCGCTTGCACGACTTCCAAATCGTCTGTTTCGGAGCGCAATTCGACCACGAAATCGGGACAAATCGGAGGGAACTTTTTGCGTAGCTTTTTCGGAACCCTTGTCCAGCGTTTGCGCTGAATCCAGGAAAGATCAGGCGAACGCTTGGCTCCATTCGGCAGCTTGAAGCCTGTTGAGGAATCAAACCCTACACCCGTGCCATCCTGCTTCGCCCAAATTCCAAATTCTACGATCAGATTGTAGTTTCGATTACCACCTTCGCCGCCGGTTGGCATCATCACGATCATATCGCCCTCCTTCGTCATTTCGATTCGTAAATTGCGGTTTTGCTGGCAAAGCGCAAAGAAATCATCATCCGTCAGTTTGTGTTGCAACGTCGCCCATCGAAGAACTAACGCATCCGGGCTTGGTGGTGTGGGACGCAGTTTGATATTTGGTGAAAGTCTTGTACTCATCACGATACTCCTTACGCGCCCGTCAATCCGCGTTTGATAAATTGTCCCGCGCCCGCTTGCCCTTTCCATTCGCCATTCTCAACAATCACATTACCGCGCGACAATACGACTTCGGTCACGCCTGTCACCGTCCAACCTTCATACGCGCTGTAATCCACGCGCATGTGGTGCGTCGTGGCACTGATCGTTTGTTCACGATTTGGATCAAAGATCACGATGTCAGCATCAGAACCAACCGCAATCGTTCCTTTCTTCGGAAACAAACCGAAAATCTTCGCCGCCGCCGTCGAAGTCAATTCGACGAAACGGTTCAGATTGATGCGGCCTTGTGCGACGCCGTGGTGATAAATCAGGCTCATGCGGTGTTCGACGCCAGGGCCGCCGTTCGGGATTTTGCTGAAGTCGTCGCGGCCTAATTCTTTCTGCTCTTTCATGCAAAACGGGCAATGATCGGTGGAGATGACTTGCAGGTCGTCGCTGCGCAATCCTTTCCAAAGCTTCTCTTGGTTTTCGATACCCCGCAGCGGTGGCGTCATCACGTATTTCGCGCCTTCAAAATCGGGCCGTTCGTAATAGCTGTAATCCAGCAGCAAATACTGCGGACAGGTTTCAGCATACGCGCGCAAGCCGAGATCACGCGCATTCTGTACTTCTTTCAGCGCGTCGTAGCAACTCAAATGCACGATGTATACGGGCGAATTCGCCATCTCTGCCAGCGCTATCGCACGATGCACGCCTTCGGCTTCGGCGCGGGTCGGGCGCGTGAGCGCGTGATATTTCGGTGCTGTGTGACCTTGCGCCAACGCACGTTTCACCAGCACATCAATCACAACGCCGTTTTCCGCGTGCATACAAATCAAGCCGCCGTTTTCGCCCGCCGTAGACATCGCTTTGAAGATCGTGCCGTCGTCCACCAGAAACACACCGGGATAGGCCATGAACAACTTGAAGCTCGACACCCCCTGATCTATCAGCGACTTCAATTCCGGCAAGCGTTCATCGGGCAAATCCGTGCAGATCAAATGAAAGCCATAATCCGTCGTCGCCTTGCCTTCGGCTTTTTGAAACCAGACATCCAATGCTTCATTCAACGCTTGCCCTTTGTACTGCACGGCGAAATCAATAATGCTTGTCGTACCGCCAAACGCCGCCGCGCGCGTGCCCGTCTCGAAGTCATCAGACGAAGATGTGCCGCCAAACGGCAAATCCATATGCGTGTGCGGATCAATGCCGCCGGGGATGACCAGCTTGTTCGTCGCATCAATCGTGCGGTCAATGTTGCTGACGACAGAGGCGAGGTCTTTGCCGATCATTGCGATGGTTTCGCCATCAATCAAAATGTCGGCAACGTACGAATCTACTGCCGTGACGATATGGCCGTTTGTAATCAGGGTTTTCATGGCTTTTCTCCCAGAATGGCAGGAGAGAAAACGGAACAAACGGAAATAACGGAAGAGACGGAAAGAGACATCTCACAATCTGTTTTGTTCTTTTCCGTTTGTTCCGTTATTTCCGTTTGTTCTGTCATCTCTTTGGTCTTCGTGATTAGGCGATCTTACAAAGTGGCAAGGGACTCATCCAACGCCGTCACCAATTCATCTACATTATCCTTCGACATAATCAGTGGCGGCCCAATGCGGATGCAGTTGCCATACAAGCCGCCTTTGCCGATCAGCACGCCGCGCTTCTTGGTTTCCTCAAAGACGTACAACACGGCTTGTGGATTCGGCTCTTTTGTTTTGCGATCTTTCACAAATTCCAGCGCCTGCATCAATCCCATCCCGCGCACATCGCCGATCACGTCATATTTTTCCTGCAATCCCATCAAACCGACCCGCAAATGATCGCCGACGACTTTCGCATTGTGGACGAGGTTTTCGGTTTCGATGACTTCAATCGTAGCCGACGCCGCGCGCATTGTGACGGGATTGCCGCCGAAGGTGGAGAACGTCAGCGTGCCGACTTTGTTGGCGACTTCGGGCGTCGCAATCGTCCAGCCAATCGGCGAGCCGTTTGCCATCCCTTTCGCTGACGTGATGATGTCAGGTTCGACGTTCCAATGTTCGATGCCAAACCATTTGTCGCCCGTGCGGCCCCAGCCGGTTTGCACTTCGTCGGCGATAAAGACGCCGCCGTATTGGCGCACGATGGCGACGGCTTCCTGGAAGTATTCTTTCGGCGGTGTGATGTAACCACCGACGCCTAAAATCGGCTCGGCCATAAAGCCCGCGATGTTGCGCGAGGTCGAAGTTTCGATCAGTTCCTTCATATCTTTCGCGCAGGCCAGATCGCATTCGGGATAGGTGAGCTTGAACGGGCAACGATAGCAGTACGGCGCAGGCGCGTGGTAATAGCCAGGCACCTGCGTCGGCAAGAGCTTCCAACTGGCGTGACCTCCGGCAGATTGCGCGGCAGCACTGCGACCGCTGTAACTGTGACGCAGGGTAATGATCTCGTGACGTCCGGTGTACAGCTTCGCCGCCATCGTTGCGGTTTCGTCGGCTTCGGTGCCGCTGTTCGTGAAGAAGCTTTTTTCTAACTTGCCGGGCGAAATTTCCGCCAACTTTTGCGCCAAGTCAGATTGCGGTTTGTTCGCATACAGGGTTGAGGTATGCGCGATTTTTTTGACTTGATCCACGATGGCGTCAACGACAGTCGGGTTCGCGTGACCGACGCTGGTGGTCAGCACGCCGCCGAAGCAATCGAGATATTTGTTGCCCGCGTCGTCCCACACGTGCATCCCTTCGCCGCGTTCAAGCGCGAGTGGTTCCTGGTAATACATCGTGACGGCAGGGAAGAGGTAATCTTTGTGTTTGTTAACAGTGTCAGATTGCAAAATAGGGAGTTCAGTGTTGCTCATGGAAATCCTCAGAGAAATCAAAAGGCAAATATCAAAAGGCAAATGGCAAAAGGTCGGCACTTTATTTTTCTATAAAAGTGGCGCAGCCTTCCGAAGTAATTTTTGCCTTTTGATATTTGCCTTTTGCCATTTGATTTGTTTTAGAATTTTCTCGACCACTCTTTGGGCCAGCGTTCGACGACAACTTTTTTGTCGGTGTAAAACTCAATTGCATCGCGCCCCTGCCCGTGCAGCACACCCATAAAACTATCCTTCCAACCGCTGAACGGAAAGTACGCCATTGGTGCGGCGACGCCGATGTTGACGCCGATGTTGCCTGCCGGAGCTTCGTAGCGGAATTTACGCGCGGCGGCTCCGTTGCTCGTAAAAATCGAAGCCGCGTTGCCGTACTGACTGCGCGCCAGAATTTCAATCGCTTCGTCTACGTCGTTGGCATGAACCAGACTCAGCACCGGGCCGAAGATTTCCGTGTCGGCGATTTCGGTGCTCGGCGTGACGTTGTCGAGAATCGTAGGATTGAGAAAATTGCCCGCTTCGTGATTTGCAACTTTTGCATTGCGTCCATCGAGCAACACAGTTGCGCCTGCACTTGCGCCTTTGGCAATCAATCCTTCAATGCGCGTTTTACTTTCGGGTGTGATGACCGGCCCCATTTGCACGCCCTCTTCCAAGCCATAACCAACTTTGATCGAAGACGCAGCGTCAGCAATCGCCTTGCGAAATGTCTGCTTCGCTTCGCCGACTGTGACCGCGACGGAAACAGCTAAGCATCGTTGCCCCGCGCAACCAAACGCGCTGTCGCTGACAATTTGCGTCGTCATTTCCATATCGGCATCGGGCAACACGACGACGTGGTTTTTCGCGCCGCCTTGGCACTGCACGCGTTTGCCGTTTGCCGAGCCGCGCGTGTAGATGTACTTCGCTACAGGTGTCGAACCGACGAAGCTGATGGCGCGCACTTGTGGGTGATCCAGCAACGCATCCACCGCAGGTTTGCCGCCGTTCACCATATTAAAAACGCCTGCGGGTAATCCGGTTTGTTCGATCAGTTCTGTGACGCGCTGCATAGTGACAGGAACACGTTCGGAGGGCTTTAAAATAAAGGGATTGCCGCACGCGATGGCATACGGCAAAAACCAGAACGGAACCATCATGGGGAAATTAAACGGCGTGATAGCGGCGACGACGCCCAGGGGTTGGCGAATCATGATTTCGTCAATGCCGCGCGCCACGTCTTCCAAATTGTAGCCTTGCATCATCGTTGGAATTCCACACGCGACTTCGATATTTTCAATGCAACGACGCACTTCAGCGCGGGATTCAACCAGCGTTTTGCCATTCTCAATCGTGATGAGCCGCGCGAGTTCATCAAAGTGATTCTCAAACAATTGCTTGAGTTTGAAGAGATATTGAATGCGATCCTGCGGCGGTGTGCGTCGCCATTCGGGATACGCGGCGGCGGCGGCGTCCACTGCGACAGTAACCTCCGCAATACCGCCCAGCGGCGTTTGTGCAATCACTTCCGCCGTGGCGGGGTTACAAACATCCAAAAACTCTGACGCGCTGGAATACCGCCATTGCCCGTGGATGTAATCAAGTAGTTGCCCATTCGTTGGCATTGTTGGCCTCCTGAAAATAATGCGGGGGAATTCGATTGATTCTCGTTGCTCTTTCGGTACGGCAGGCATCATAAAGCACTACACGTAGGAGGGAAAGCAGAAAGCTTTGCTGTCATCAGGTTCAATCAATGCCGCTTTTTCTTTTGGCCGAATTGCTCTATGATGCGCTCTCAGCTTAACGGTATTACAAATCACAACCAATCGAGATTTACCCTTAGCCCCGGAGGTAATCCTTGCTTTTCAAAACGCTCAGCGCAGCCGTGTATGGCATTGATGCCGAATTAGTCGAAGTGGAAGTTAACCTCACGCCACGTTCCGGTGATGCGATGAATCCCGAACCGCAAATCACCGTCGTTGGTTTGCCCGATTTAGCCGTCCGTGAAAGCCGCGAACGCATTCGCGCGGCGATTGCCAACAGCGGCATTTTCTTTCCTGTCTATCGCATCACGATCAACCTTGCACCCGCCGATGTGAAGAAAGAAGGCTCGGCGTTTGATTTGCCCATCGCGGTTGGCATTCTCGGCGCAAATGCCGAAATTCGCCGCGAAGATTTAAGCGATACTTTACTGGTTGGCGAACTCGCGTTGGATGGTCGCATTCGCGCGATTCGTGGTGCGTTGCCCATTGCCGTTGCCGCGCGGCGCAATAACTTCAAGCGATTGTTATTGCCCGTCGAAAATGCCAGCGAAGCCGCCGTCGTCACCGGCCTGGATGTCTATCCCGTCAGCGATTTGCGCGAAGTGATTGATTTACTGAACGCCGATGAAATGCCGCCGCCGCTGGTGGTGGACACTGGCGCAATGCTGAACGAAGCCGAAAATTATCCGGTGGATTTCCGCGAAGTGCGCGGGCAATTCAACGCCAAGCGCGCGATTGAAATTGCGACTGCCGGAGGTCACAACATTTTAATGATTGGCCCACCTGGCTCTGGCAAAACCATGCTGGCCAAACGCATCCCAACGATCCTGCCGCCCATCACGTTTGAGGAAGCGTTAGAGACAACAAAGATTCACAGCGTCGCCGGGCTGTCCGGCACGCAAGGCTTAGTCCAACATCGCCCGTTCCGTTCGCCGCATCACACGATTTCCGACGCCGGATTGATTGGTGGCGGCGCGATTCCGCGACCGGGTGAAGTGTCGCTCGCACACAATGGCTTACTGTTTTTGGATGAGTTGCCGGAGTTTGAGCGGAACGTCTTGGAAGTGTTGCGGCAACCGCTCGAAGATCACAAAGTCACGATCAGCCGCGCCGCGATGTCGCTGACATTTCCGTCAAGTTTCATGCTCATCGCTGCGATGAATCCGTGTCCGTGTGGTTTTTTCAATGATCCGACGCGTGAGTGCAAATGTTCGCCGCCGCAGATTCAACGCTATATCTCGAAAATCTCCGGCCCGCTGCTGGATCGCATTGATATTCACATTGATGTCCCGGCGGTGAAGGTGCGCGAGTTGTCGGAAAAAGAAGCGGCGGAAGGTTCCGCCGAAATTCGCGCGCGCGTCACCAACGCCCGAAAGATTCAGCAGGAACGCTACGCCGGAGAGCAGGTGTTTTCCAATTCGCAAATGACGCCGCGCCTGATTCGGCAGCACTGTCAGCTTGATGCCGCAACCCAAACGATGCTGGAACGCGCGATCACGAAATACGGATTGTCAGCGCGTGCCTATGATCGGATTTTGAAAGTGAGCCGGACGATTGCGGATTTGACGGGCGTAAAAAATGTGATGAGCGATCACATTGCGGAAGCCGTGAACTATCGCACGCTCGACCGCAATTATTGGCAATGAGGAACGGTCTAGCAACGCAAACTCACACGCCGATCCGATGGAGAGAATTTCCGCGCCGATTACCAAACGCTTTCCGAAAGGCATCTTTCGCTCAACGAATTGTTAAGGTGGAACCACTATGACCAGAAGAAACTAAAGTAACGAACCGCCTGGATTAAGATAGGCTGCAAAAAATTCCAGCGGCAGTCGGTTTGCTTTCGGGTCTGCAAACTTGCCATGACCGCCATGCTGAACTGTGTAAAAGGAAACGGGGACACCTGCCTGCCGCAATGCCGCAACGAGCAGTTCGCTTTGGTGGTGCGGTACTAGCAAATCCAGGTCGCCATGCACAATCAGAAATGGTGAGGCATCCGCCGTCACATAGTGGATAGGGTTGGCACGTTGGGTCTGTTCGATATGTTCCTGGATAGGGCCGCCGATCAATTCGGATTCGGGCGAATCTGGACTGTCGTGCATGAGGGTGGATTCCGGCAATCGGTGAGCATCCATTTGCAAAAAATCGGTCGGGCCATAGAAATCCACTGCCACCTGTACGCGACTAGAGATATGTAGATGCTCACCCACGTCAAATTCTCGCGTTCCTCCGGTTACACCCAGTAAGGCCGCTAAGTGGCCGCCAGATGATGCCCCCCAGACACCGAACCTTGACGGATCAAGGCCGAAGGATTCGGCATTTGCGCGCAACCATCGCACCGCTGCTTTACAGTCTTCGATTTGTGCTGGAAACTTGGCGTGCTGGCTCAGTCGGTGGTTGATGCTTGCCAACGCATAGCTTTTCGCCAGTACCTCAAACGGAACCCCCCTCTCTTTTTCTGCGGTGCGCCACGCTCCGCCTGAAATCCAGATGATCAGTGGAAGTTTTGCCCCACCGGGAGGCAGGTACAAATCAAGTTTATGGCGCTCGTGCCCGCTTGGAACGTAACAAAGATTGCGGTACGTAACGACTCCGGCGGGGACGTCCGTTACTTGGGTTAGGGCTTGAGTAAAGAGGGAACTGCCTGGCATTCGTCTAGCAAAAATTGCCTTGGTTGATTTGGTTAATACCCGACGGATCTGCCGTCCAGTCGAGGATCACTCGCTCCTAGTCGAACACCGGTTTTGTCTTCGATCTGGATACCTTCGGCGTCGCCCATGTAATGCGGGTTGTTACTGAACTGGTGCCCCATTTCCTGTAAACGTCGCAGGACATCAGGGGCCAGCCCCAACGGCTCCCAGGTGATTCTGTCTGGCATCCATTGGTGATGAAGGCGCGGCGCATCAATCGCCTGCTGGATATTCATGTCGTAATCCACGATGTTCGTGATGATCTGCATCACCGTATTGATAATCGTCGGCCCGCCGGGACTGCCGACCGCGAACCAGAGTTGCCCGTTTTTCAGCACGATGGTCGGTGTCATCGAAGAGAGCGGACGTTTGCGCGCTCCGACCGCGTTGGCTTCGCCCTGAATCAGACCGTAGGCATTGGGGGAGCCGGGCTTCGGCGCAAAATCGTCCATTTCGTTGTTGAGCAGAAAGCCCGCGCCTTCGACAGTGATCTTGCTGCCGTAACTTAGATTTATAGTAGTTGTGCAAGTAACGACGTTGCCCGCCCGATCCACTACGGTGTAATGCGTGGTTTGCGGGGACTCGTAGGGCAGTGGATTGCCGTGCCGGATTTCCTGCGATGTCGAAGCGCGATCCGGGCGAATCGTCGCGGCGAGTTTGGCCGTGTAATCCCGTGCAAGCAACCCTGTCACCGGCACTTTGATGAATGCTGGGTCAGCCGGAAAGTGTGCGCGGTCGGCAAAGGCGCGGCGCATGGCTTCGACCTTCAAGTGTGTGGAGGCGACGGAGCCGAAACCCATCTGTTTCAAGTTATACGATTCCAGCATGTGCAACATCTGGATCAGTGCGATGCCGCCGGAAGAAGGGGGCGGCATAGTGATGATTTCGTGGCCGCGATAACTGGCACGGAGCGGCGTGCGTTCGACGACTTGGTAATTCTTGAGGTCGTCCAGCGTGATCCATTTCTGCCCGTTCATAGTGCGCTGCATACTGGCTTCGATCAGACGCGCCGTTTTGCCTTCGTAAAATTCCCGCCAGCCATTGCGCATTAACCGTGTCAGCGTCGCGGCGAGTTCGGGCTGCCGGAAGATTTCGCCTGTTTCATACAGTTGGCCATTGCGCAGAAAAATCCGCTTGGTTTCGGGATAGCGCGACAGTTCCTGCGCTTCTTCCTTCAGGCTCTGTTCAAGCTGATACCAGACGGGAAATCCATCAGCGGCCAGACGGCGTGCGGGTGCCACGACTTGCACCCATTTCATCGTGCCGTATTTTTCCAACGCATACGCCATCCCGGCGACGGAACCGGGGACGCCTGCCGCTTTGTGTCCGAAGAGAGAAGATTCGTTGATGTATTCGCCACGCTCGTCCAGATAAACGTTGCGATGGGCTGCGGCA
>JAEUQN010000064.1 GCA_016789725.1 Blastocatellia bacterium
CTCTGAGCGGGTTCAGCGCACTTCGACGCCTCTCTGTTCCCGTGATCGGCTGTGGTTGATTTTTTTCGCTTTTAATTTCTTGGCCTGGGGATCAATGATACTGGATGCTGAGGAGTAAAAAGTTTCGGAGAGGTTGAAGATAAGCCTCGCCACTGATGATGGCTGTGGCTTTCGACGTGCGCTGTTTCTGTACTTTGAATTGGGCCGATGGCGATGAGGGCAGAGGCAAAAACGCCCCATCAAATTACTCAAAACGTAAGTGGCTCGTATACAAAACCGTAAGCTTGATATACGAGCCACACACCATCGGAAAGTTATTTCCCTTTACTTTCGCCCGCCTCTGCTGCCGCAGCCTGAGGCTTGCCAATCCCTAGTGCCGTACGAACTTCGCTTTCAACACGCGCGCACAATTCGGGATTATCTCGCAACGTATTCTTGGCGTTTTCACGCCCTTGTCCCAGCCGTTCGCCCCGATAGGAAAACCAGGCACCCGCTTTTTCTACAATTTTATTTTCGACGCCGAGATCAACAATTTCGCCCATTTTCGAGATCCCTTCGCCATACATAATATCGAACTCACACTCACGAAAGGGAGGCGCAACCTTGTTTTTGGCAACTTTGACTTTGGTCCGATTACCAACCACGCTATCGCCATCTTTGATCGCGCCGATGCGTCGAATATCAATGCGAACGGAGGAATAAAATTTCAGCGCACGTCCACCAGTGGTCGTTTCCGGCGAGCCGAACATCACCCCAATCTTTTCCCGAATTTGGTTAATAAAAATCAGGCAGGTGTTTGAGCGCCCCACCACAGCCGTCAGCTTGCGCAAGGCTTGTGACATCAGACGAGCTTGCAAGCCAGGCAATGAATCGCCCATATCACCTTCAAGCTCTGCGCGCGGCGTCAAGGCAGCAACCGAATCCACTACCATCACATCAACCGCTCCCGACCTGACCAGCGACTCAGCAATTTCCAACGCCTGTTCGCCATGATCTGGCTGAGAAACCAGCATATCGTCAATATTGACCCCCAGCCGTTCGGCATATTTCGCATCCAACGCATGCTCCGCATCAATGTAAGCCGCAATGCCACCGGCTTTCTGTGCCTCAGCGACCACATGCAAGGCCAAGGTCGTTTTACCGGAACTTTCCGGGCCATAGATTTCAATGATCCTTCCACGCGGAACGCCGCCCACACCTAGTGCGGCATCAATGCCGAGACTGTTGGTTGAAATCACAGGCACAGCATCCACACGCTGTGCGCCTAACCGCATCACCGTCCCCTTGCCAAATTGTTTTTCGAGATTGGCAATTGCCGCTTCAATTGCTTTATTCTTTTCGCCTTTTTCCACTTTTTCTGTTGGTCTTTCAATAGCCATACGCTTCCCTTTCAATAATTGACTTGCGTTTCACTCCTGAAAACAGGTGTTTCACAGACGAAACGCATCATAGCACATCTTTGCTGTTTGTCACGCGCGAACTGCGATTTTTTTTCGATAGTCTTGACGTCATTCGGGATTTTATCTGGATAGCCCCGTGGCAGTATAGCCTTGAAATCGAAATGAATAAATCGCCAGGATGGACGTCTAGGATTTTTTCCGAGAATGTAGGGGAGAAAGGGAAAAGGTATTGAGATCACGTCGCAGCAATTCAATGAACCGTGATTCGCTCACTTTGGTTTTGCGGGTGGGTACAAATGAACTCCAGTTGATAGCGGGGGGCAATGGCAATTCTTCGCCGGCATTCGCCTGCATAGCCAGACGATAATGGGAAACACGCGGATTGATTTCGTAAGCCGCGCGAAAGTGAATCTGTGCTTCGTTAGGACGATTCGATTGCCAGTACAACAGGCCAAGGTCATATAACGCAGCATCAAAGCGTGGATCAAGGCGAACCGCTTTTTGCAGGTGTTTCAGGGCCTGATCGGCCCGCCCCTGCTCCCAGTAAATGCGTCCGACCAGATAGTGCATCTCCGGTGCAGGTTGTAAGGTCAAAGCACGTTTCAGATGCGTCAGTGCCTCGCTGAAGTTACGCTCACGTGCCAGCAAACGTCCTAATCCATAATGCGCAGCAAATGAATTTCTATCGAGTTCCAGCGCGCGTTGTAAATGTTCTTTTGCGACATCTGTTTCGCCTTCATCTCCATTCAGAAGACCGAGCAACAAATGCGCGCCGAAGTGACTGTTATCCAAATGAACCGCCTGTTGTAAATACGCATAGGCTTCGGCAGCTTTGCCCAAATGGAAAAAATATTCCCCCAGAATAAACGTCAATTCAGGGTTATCTTCATCGAGTGCCAGCGCCGTTTCCAGCAAACGTAATCCTCGCCGCATCTGGCCTTCGCCAAGCAAAATGACGCCCTGGTCAACCAAATCAGCAAACTTTTGGACGTCCTTCCCTTTATGTAAGGCGATGATGCGGTCGCATCGCTCGTCCAGGCGATCACGCTCAATAGACTCTTCGTAATGTCGCGCGATGCGTATTTTCCAGCGTTGTTCTAATTCTTCCTGATCCAGTAAGCCTTGCTCATTGAGCAAATCAGACATCGCCTCCAACATCATATGGTTGAAAAAGCTGCCCGTCGCTTGTTGTTGTGCCAGGTCAAGCAGTTGCTCAAAACGCTCGTTGGCTCGTTGCACGGCAACTTCGAGGGCGCTGATCCGTTCCAACAAATGCTCTTCAAACGGAGCCTCGCTGTAATCAAAGACCTGACCACGCGGGCGCGTCACAATATGCAACGGCGTCCCGCAAGCCATGCAATATTCGGCTCCGAAAGGGTTAGCAGATTTACAACGTTGGCAATGAATCATAAAAATCGTATCATCGGCGATCAACAGGACCGGGCATCCATTCGCTGTCACTTTCTTATTCAGCAGTAGTATAAAAGCGAATCATTTAATTTCAATTCAGACAAATGCCGAATCCCCTAAATTTGCCAGGTATTTTTTTTCGGCCCATCAACGCTCGACGGCCAACGCAACGGCGTTGCCACCGCCTAAACAGAGGCTGGCAATACCGCGTTTGGCATTGCGTCGCTTCAACTCGAACAAGAGTGTCGTCAAAACGCGCGCGCCTGATGCCCCAATCGGATGGCCGAGTGCAACGGCTCCACCGTTGACATTAATGCGTTCGGGGTTGAGTTCGAGAACATTTGCCAAGGCCACCGATTGCGAAGAAAAAGCTTCATTGAATTCAAACAAATCTACGTCTTGCAAATTCCATCCTGCTTTTGCGGCAACCTTACGCGTGGCTTCGACAGGAGCCATCATCACCAATTTAGGCTCAAGGCCCGAAGTTGCTTGCGCGGTGATGCGCGCGAGTGGTTCGAGGCCCAGCGCATTGGCCTTTTCCGCTGAGGTCACGACCAGCGCAGATGAGCCATCGTTGATTTGTGAGGCGTTGCCCGCCGTTACGGTCCCATCCTTGCGAAATGCGGGCTTAAGTTTGCTGAGGGACTCAAAGGACGTATCCGCACGCGGTCCCTCGTCAGTGGCAAAAATAACCGGATCGCCTTTTCGTTGCGGAATGCTGATTGGAAAGATTTCATCATTGAAGCGTCCGGCGGCCATCGCGGCGAGCGCCTTACGATGGGAATTATAGGCAAATTCGTCCTGCATCGCGCGGCTGATCTGATACCGGTCTGCGACAATCTCTCCCGTTTCGCCCATATGCCAGTTATCCAGCGCACACCACAAACCATCGTGGATCATCACGTCAATCAATTCACCATTGCCGATGCGATACCCCTCGCGCGCTTTCGTCAATAAATAGGGCGCGTTGGTCATGGATTCCATTCCACCGGCTACAATGATTTCGGCATCACCGCAAGCAATCGCCTGCGCCGCAAGCATGACGGATTTCAAACCAGAGCCGCAAACTTTGTTGATCGTCACCGCGGAAACCTGGTCAGGAATGCCCGCTTTGAGTGCCGCCTGTCGTGCGGGGTTTTGCCCCAGGCCCGCCTGCAACACACAGCCCATAATGACTTCGTCTATTTGACTGGCATCAAGTTTTGCGCTTTCGATGGCTGCTCGAATCGCCAATGAACCAAGTTCTGGAGAAGAAAAGTTTTTCAGAGAACCTTGAAATTTTCCAATAGCACTACGCGTGGCACTAATAATTACAGCTTGCTTCATAATTTGCTCTCGCTCAATAACACCTGTTGTTGTAGTCAGCAACCACGACAACTTCTGCTTGAATTATAACGGCTGAAAGACGAGAGTCAATCAACTTAGGCTCAAGCCATATAGCTGGGTACAGCGAGATTCGCGCGCAAAAAAATTTAATGAAAAATTTTAGCCAACCTAAAGCAATCCACTTGCTTCTAAAGCCGCGTAAATTGACGTGAGGTTGATTGAAATGAATGTGAGCGATTTCGTGAAAATTACAAAGGGGGGAACAATTATGAAACGATTCACAACACTATTTTTATTGGTCGGATTGACTATCCTTTCGGCGTTGCCGAGTTTCGCTGCGCCCACCGCAACTGATGAATTTAAGCTCGTCGAAAAAGTGCGCAAAGAATTGGTGACGCTGCCTTTTTTCAGCGTCTTTGACAATTTCTCTTTCGACTACAAAGACGGCATCGTGACCTTAAATGGTCAGGTTACACGTCCAACTTTAAAGAGCGATGCGGAGCGGGTCGTCGCACGAGTTGCAGGCGTGGAGCAAGTGGTCAATAACATTGAGGTGTTGCCACTATCGTCATTCGATGATCGCATCCGGCTGGCAACCTATCGTGCCGTATATCGTCAGCCCGGATTGGATCGCTTGGCGTTTATGGCGAATCCTCCGGTTCGCATCATTGTGAAGAATGGCAATGTCACCCTTGAAGGGATCGTGCTGAATGAAGGCGACCGGATTCGCGCGTTCATCGCGGCGAATGGTGTGCCGAATGTTTTCTCTGTCACCAACAACCTGCGGACAGAGATTGCGAAAAAATAAATTTGATCGTGAGAAGTGAGGGATTCAGGCCGAAGGGGAAAACTCTTCGGCCTGATTTTTTTGTGGCATCCAATCTGCTTTTCGATTATCTTCCCGCCTCTTATCCTCAACAATAACAGATGCCCCGCCCCTCGGATTTTAGAACAACCTATGAATAAATTATTTGGCACAGATGGCATTCGCGGTGAAGCAGGCCGATACCCTCTCGACGAAATAACTATTGAACGCTTCGGCTATTCATTGGCAACGCATTTACAAAAACGCAGCGGTCACACCCCAATGATTATTCTAGGCCGAGACACGCGCGAATCAGGCGAATGGATTGAAGCGGCTGTGATTCGTGGGATTCTCGCCGCGCAAGCCAATTATCAATCGGCGGGCATCATTACAACACCCGGTGTAGCGTACCTGACGCGCCAGCTTGCGGCAGATGCAGGCATTGTAATTTCGGCTTCCCATAATCCATTTCAAGACAACGGTCTCAAGGTGTTTTCACCTTCCGGGCAAAAGCTTGATGAAACGATGGAACAGGCCATTGAGAGCGATTTGCGCGCGGAAAGTGCTCCGTCCATTCCTCAGATTGATGTCAGAAAAAATAGCGAGCATGAAACCAGCCTCCAGAAAAAATATCTGGAATTTCTACAGACCGAGATGTGTACCGGCCTTGTGCTTTCCAATTATAAGCTCGTGCTGGATTGCGCGAATGGCGCGTCACATCAACTTGCACCTGCCCTCTTTCGCTCGCTTGGGGCAACAGTAATGGCGATTCACACTGATCCAACGGGCCGTAACATCAACCTGGATTGCGGGGCTTTGCACACTGAACAATTGCAAGCGAAAGTCGTCGAACTTCAGGCAGATTTAGGCATTGCATTTGATGGCGATGCGGATCGCGCTCTGTTTGTGGATGCGCAAGGAAATCTCGTGGATGGCGATCAGGTTCTGTTTATTGTCGCGGAGTATCTTGCTGCACATAACCAACTCGACGGGAATCGTGTAGTGGCGACGGTGATGAGCAATCTCGGCCTTGAACTGGGCTTGCGACAACGTGGCATTGATCTTGTTCGCACCAGTGTAGGCGACAAATATGTATTGGATGAGTTGCTCAAAAACGGCGGCAGCATTGGCGGTGAACAATCCGGGCACGTCATCTTTCCAAACATTTCACTCGCGGGTGATGGAATGATTACGGCACTTGAAGTGCTGCGCGTGATGCAGGATTCCGCTAAAAGCTTGGCGGAATTGGCAAGCGGCTTCACACGCTATCCACAGGTCATCATCAACGTTAAAGTTGGCAGCAAACCGCCGCTGGATTCGGTCGCCCCTGTCAAAGCCAAGATGGACAAACTCAATGCAGAATTGGAAGGTAATGGGCGATTGTTGCTGCGCTATTCCGGCACAGAAAATCTGGCGCGTGTGATGATTGAAGGCCAGGACGAAGCCACAATTCGCGCCCAGGCTGAAGCTATGGCACAGACCTTACGTGAATGTCTCAGTTAAGCTGAAGGCCAGAGAGTCTAATCAGAAATCTTCTTCAGGCACTCTGCTGGTTGCACACCTCCGCGCCTGGAAATATGATGGTTGATGGGTAAACACCCAATTTCAACGAACTACTTCCTAATGGTTTTCAGGTAAGCGATGAAAAAAATCACCAGTATTGCCCTACTTATCACATTTGTTTTCCATCTCACCGCACTTGGCCTCGTTGCGGATACACGCCCGGCACCAGAAGATCGCGGCACCAGTGGCTTAGCCTTAGCGTTGCGAAGGCTGCAAACCATCGCCAGCGTCTTGCACACGGCAGCACATCCAGATGACGAAGCGACGGAGATGCTGGCTTATGTGTCGCGCAAAGAAGGCGCGCGCACAGCTTATCTTTCGCTCAATCGTGGCGAGGGCGGGCAAAATGGCATCGGCCCCGAACTGTGGGAAGGACTTGGCGTCATTCGCACCGAAGAGCTATTGGCCGCGCGCAAGCTTGATGGTGCAGAGCAATATTTCACACGCGCCTTTGACTTCGGGTTCACGCGCTCGGCGGAAGAAACATTACGCAAATGGAATCGGGAAGAAGTGCTGGGCGATATGGTGCGCGTGATTCGGATGATGCGCCCACTGGTCGTGCTCAGCCGGTTTAGCGGCACAGCGCGTGATGGACACGGACAACATCAGGTCGCTGGATTGCTCACGCCCGAAGCCATCAAGGCGGCGGCGGATCCGCAGCGTTTTCCCGAACAGATCACACAAGAAGGATTGCAGCCCTGGCAAGTGCTGAAAGTGTACGGCGATGTGTTCGGCCCAGTGAATAGCGGCCCGCGCGCGAGTTTTGATGTCGGCGCATTTGATCCGGTGCTGGGACGTTCATACAACGAAATGGCTTCCGATGGGCGCAGTCGCCATCGTTCGCAAGACTTCGGGATGATGCAGATGCGCGGCTCACAACGGCGTGCGTTCCCGCGTACGTCGAGCACCGTCGAAGTTCCCGAAATCGAGCAGTCATTGTTCACAGGCATAGATACAAGCCTCACAGGGATCGCCAAATTCGCTGGCAATAACGGTGCTCAACTCCTGCCATCGCTCAACAAAATCAAGGACCTTGCAGCCAAAGCCTTATCTGAATTCAGAATCGAACATCCCGAAACAATTGCTCCACATCTCGCAGCGGGCTTGCGCGAAATACGTCTCTTGCGTTCCCAACTGGGCACGCTTGACCCTATCACCAAAGCCAATGTTGACGGGCTTCTCGCACGGAAAGAACATGAATTCAGCCAGGCGCTGACCAAAGCGCATGGCGTGGTGGTAGATGCGTTGAGCAGTTCGGAACTCGTGACGCCCGGAGAAACGGTTGAAGTGGCGGCGCATGTGTTTATGGCAACAGATGCCAAAGCGGCAGCGGTTCAGGTCAAATTGCTTCTACCGGAAGACTGGAAAGTCGAGCCTACCAAACCGGAGCCGATGTTACCGACAACAGGCATGGCCTTTTTGCGCTTTCGTGAAACTCCAGGCTTTCTCGCACGGTTCAAGGCCACCGCCCCGAATGAGGCAACGCCAACGCAGCCGTACTGGCTGGTCAAACCGCGCACCAAAGAACAATTCGACTGGGATGAGAAAATGCCACGCAATTTGCCGTTCAGCCCGGCAGTCGCGCACGCGCAAATCGAGCTGACCTTGAGCGGCGAAAAGGTCACACTTCAACAACCTGTCGAGTATCGGTTTGCCGACAAAACCTTTGGTGAAATCCGGCGCGAATTAAAAATTGCCCCAGCCTTAACACTCACCACAAACCCATCTTTATTGGTGATTCCAGCGGCAAGTCAGAATCGCACGCGTGAAATTTCGGTCGAGATCACTCACAATGCGAGCCACAAAACGGACGGCACAGTGAAATTGCTGGCTCCGGCAAATTGGAAAGTCGAAGCCGATCCTCGCCCTCTCTCGTTTACCAAACAAGGTGAAAAAACAGCGCGCACTTTTAAGGTCACGCCGCCCCCCGGTGCCAACGGAAACTTTGAGTTGAAAGCCATCGCCGAATCGAATGGGAAAACGTTTGAGAATGGCTATCAAATCATCGCCTATCCGCATATTGAAACCCACTTCATTTATCGTCCGGCAATCTCAAAAATCGAAGTTTTTGATGTCAACATAGCCAAAGGATTAAAGGTCGGATACGTCATGGGGAGCGGTGACGATGGCCCGACGGTGCTGGAACAACTCGGCGTTCAGGTCAAACTCATCACCCCGTCCGAATTGGCTGCGGGTGATTTATCGGTCTATGACACGATTCTTCTTGGCATCCGTGTTTATGAAGTGAATCAGGATGTGATCGCCAACAATAAACGCTTGCTGGATTATGTCGCTAATGGCGGAACCTTGATTGTGCAGTACAACAAGCAGGAATTCGTCAACGGCAACTTTGCGCCCTATCCGGTGAAGATGGCAGGCAGTGTTCGCGTGACAGATGAAACAGCCCCCATCACTATTCTGGAACCGACTCATCCACTCTTTAATTTCCCCAATAAAATCACGGAAGCTGATTGGAAGGGCTGGGTACAGGAACGTGGCCTCTATTTCCTGAGCGAATGGGATCAACGATACACGCCGCTGCTCGCTTCGTCGGACGATCCGGGAACAGCACTGAAAGGTGGGCAATTGATCGCTGAGTATGGCAAGGGGACGTATATCTTCACGGGCTATGCGTGGTTCCGACAATTCCCTGTTGGTGTTCCGGGCGCGTATCGGCTATTTGCGAATCTGGCAAGCTATCCCAAATCCAAACTCACTAAGAAATGATGGCCCAAAAAGAGAGAGGTTGAAAAGATCAGATCACCTTTTCAACCTCTCTCTTTTTTTCTCTGTCTCTCACAAAACGCTTGTTTCAACTTGTGGCTTTGGCTTGAATTTTCACTTCGGGATAATCAAACGGATCATTCATCAAAACAGCACGCAAATTGATCTGCCCTAACAAAGTTTCCAAATAGGTAGCGAAGAGGTGAATGTGGCGGCGCAGCGCATCCACAGTCGGCGCACCGACAATATCGTCGTGCAATCGTTCCAATTGCTCCCAATCACGAAACATCAGATAACGCATTGAACCATCGCGGAAGGCAACCAGATGGTCAATGAGCTGCCCATCTTGCGCCAGCTCCACGTGCGCTTCGTAAAATCGCAGGTGCATAATCAAATGCCAGAGATCGGCACGGAGTTTTTTGGATTGGTCGCGGAAGGTTTGGTAGTCCGGGAAAATCTCCGACCCTGTCAAATTTGGATTGAACGCATTGGCCACACCAACGATGGTTTGCTGAAGGCAATTGCGCAACAAGCCGTGTGAATTTTCGACCTTGGCGTAGATCGGCGGGGCTTGGCGCAAATTCACAAATCCAACCAATTCCTTTCCAAAAACTTTATCCAATTCCATACGTAGCGCGTAGCTTCCGCCATCAATCATGTCGCGTCGCTCTTCATCCAACGCATTTGAGATTAAGATGCGGCTATCAATAAATTCCAAAAGGGCGCGAATTTCCGAGTAAATCAGCGAAAATAGCAAAAGCGAGCGCTTCAGAGGGCGATCCGCACGTAAATCCTCGCCAATGAAATTCAAATAGCGCAACATCCGAAAGGCTTCCAGAAAGACCTGGGCAATATCCTGTCGGAGGTCCGGCGCACTGATACTTTTGATAATCGCGGTGATTTCTACGTGTTCGATACGATCAAATTCCGGTTTGAACTTATTCGCTAATAATGGAGCAATAAAAGGACTTCGTTGCAGCTCTCGGCTCAGCACTTTCCCAACACTGGTGAAGGTCTGAAAATTCACGGATGGAGACTGCGTCAAGCTTTCAAATATTGGACGCAGGTCAGCCAGAGATTCGATCAACAAGGATAACGAATCTTCTGGGGTGGCGGATTTTAAAGGCTTATCCTCATAACGCCACGTTCCCTCGGTATGTAGGATTTCACTTTCGACATATTGCCCGAAATAGCTTGAATCAGTACGATCCAGCGAAATAATCTCCGTGCAAAGCTGACTCATTCGCAGACTCACGCTACGGACTATTTTCAATTCTTCGGAAAAGTCGCGGCGCACAATTTCGCGCAACTCTGTTTCTGAAAACGGATGATTGCGGATGCGAAAAAAGCGGTCGAAACAGCGAATCCAGACTTCTAGCTCAAACAGCAATGCGGCTTTATTTTCCATAGCCAGCTTCGCTACCCATTCCCGCAACTGAGTCACCTCAGCCGGGCGGGCCGGAGTCGAAGAACCTCTGTAATCTGTTGCAGTCATGGGTGAAGTAGACACTGTAGTAGTCTTATTGATCCAAATCCGACCCACCCCGTTTTTTAGTCAACGGATGATAATTAACCGTTCGGCCTATAATTTTCGGGACAACAATTAGGACCTGCTGATTGGGTTGGTCGGGTGGGTATGGGCTTTGGGCAAAGCTGAATTCAGGGGTTACAAACAAAATTCGCTCGCGCGAAACGAATCGAACAGGGCGTCATCCGCCCCCAACGAAATGCACAATTTCCAGCCTATCTCCGGGGCGCAATCGCGTCTCCGGCCACAGGGAACGTGCCAAAATTAATAGGTTATGCTCAATTGCCAAACGTTGTGGAGGTAACTCCAACTGAGCAATCAAGTCAGTGACGGTCGAGCCAGGCGTGATTTGCCGGATCTCTCCATTAACGGTAATTTCGATTTGCATTTGTGTTTGGTTCATTTACTTATGAGCAATCATAAACTTGGCTTCTGCTTCCTGTCCATTGGGAGCTTGCGCCTTAAGAATCAGAGCTGCCGCCCCCGAAGTGAAAATCGGAATTTTCACTTGAAAGCTGACCAACCCCTGTAAATCCGTCTTTCCAACACAAGTCTGCGCTTCAATTTTGGTGCCTAAGATTTGCAGCATCACCTGTACACCTGCTGTAGGGTTCGTTCCACCACTCAAGATGGCGGCCCGTACCGTTACAGCATCGCCCGCGCGGAATTTTGACGGATATAAAACTTCAACGCGGAGTTGTTCAGTAACCGGGATGTTCTGCAAATACCCGGCAATAATCTGATCGAAAGTGAGCGATTCGGCGGTCCTGCCTTCCTGGGTAACAGTGATGGGCCGGACAGATTCCACCGCTTTCCCAGGCGTTGGAACCGACTTTTTAGGTAATGCGGCAGTAGCTTGAGAGCCACTCCCCTGAGTTACCGAAGGGGGAATAGCTGCGAGCGGCGGCGGAAGCGACGGGGCCGCACCCGTCGTGACACTACTTCCCCTCTCTCCTTGCTGACGACTCAATTCGGCAAGTTTCCCACTTTTCCCGGACTGAATAGCCGCTACTAAAATCTGATGTTGCCGATTCAATATCTGCGCAACCGCAGGTTCATCTACGACGCCATTTTGAATGAGATTGTGATAGGCGGTCCGCTTGGCAGCCAGAATCGTTCCAGCACGATAAACCAACGACAAGATGATCGGGCTTTGAAGCCCTTTGTCTTCCGTCTGGACGTGGAATACTTCCCCGCCATAGGACACATCTGTGTTGTATCCGGTGAGCATTACAGCACCTCAAAAAAAACAGCTTAAAATGGGTCGTTACTAATGAACTAACCGGGAGGGGGGACGCAGGCCGCAATGTACCACAAACGATTGGTGATGCTCAAATAGTTATTTTTCAATCACCTCCTCACTTGACATGATTTTGTGGAAAGTTGAGAATCCCTGCTTAATCGCGGCGATTTTCGGATACCCATGATTGAACAAGACATCAATTTGACTCGTTTTTTTGCCTGGGCCAGGGCGCGTGCCTTGGCCGAACTGGAGGTCCGACTAATAGCCAATCCTCAGCTTGATCCAAACTGGACCTTCTCTGACATTATGCAGGAGCTGCTTGCAGAGTATCGGCAACGTCAAGTATCGGCTCCAGCAACCAACACGGCGGCAGAATTAACCAAGCCGTGACCAAGTCCTGCTAGACACTACTCTGGGGCTATGGCAAAATTGTGATTTCCTTTATTACTTTATTTCAGGAGCTACTCATTACATGAGCGACAATACAACCACCGAGACGACGACTGACACCACCGCACCAGCGGAAACCCACGAAGAGCTTTCTTATCACGCGGTCGAAAAAGATGGCAAAATCACGGCCATTTGGGAAATGCGTGGACGCAAGCACGTGCGAACAATTGACCCGCGTAGCGCCGAAGGCAAACATTTGCTGGGGCACACCGATAATCCAGAAACCGTGCAAAACGCTACCGTGTAGTTAATGACAGACGACAGATGACAGATGGTAGTTCGTTGTAAACCAGCTTCTGCCATCTGCCTTCTGCTTTCCGCCCTTTCCCCGCCCCTTGCAAATTACCAAAGTCGAAATCAAGAACATCAAGAACCATGCCGAAGCGGTTTTTGAATTCAATCCCGGCGTAACAGCAATTTGCGGCCCAAATGGCGCAGGCAAAACGACAATCCTCGAAGCCATTGCCTGGGCGCTGTTCGATCATCTGGAATACAACCGCGACGATTTCGTCAAACGCGGCGCGAAGCGAGGACAAGTTGACATCAGCTTCCGCTCCAACGCCGATGACCGCGAATATCTAGTGCATCGAGACACAGGCGGCGGTTACTACGTGTACGACGTTGATACCAAAGTCAAACTGATCGAACAAAAAAATCAGGTTATCGGTTGGCTCAAGCAACATATCGGCGTCGAACCTTCAACGGATTTACCGACCCTTTTTAAGACGACCATTGGCGTTCCGCAAGGCACCTTCACCGCAGATTTTGCGCTGGCCCCGGCACCCCGCAAAAAGGTGTTCGATCAAATCCTCAACGTTGAAGAGTACCGTGAAGCGGCAGACAATTTAAAAGCCACACGCCAGCACCTCGATGCGCGCCTCACTGAAACGGATCGCAAGATTGCTGAAGCCGAAGGCGAACTCAAGCCCTACGATGATCTCAAACTGCAATTCGACGAGGTAACAACCAGGCGGCAAGACCTGGAGCAGCAGTTGGTCAAAACCACGCAGGAGCGCAATCAAGCAGAGCAACAGGCTCGTCAATTCGCGGACCTCACAGAGCAAATCACCAAACAACGGGGCCTCGTCGAGCGAACAAACATCAAGCTCCAACTCACACGCGGAAATCTGACGACGGCGAAAGAAGCAGCGGAACAGGCGCGTGCAGCCGCTGATCTTGTGACGCGTTCACGTTCCGGCTACCAAGAATATCAAGCAGCAGTGCAACATCTGACGGAGTCAGAGAAACAACGAGCCACACGCGAAATGCTGCGATCACAGGTATCAAAACTTGAACAGGATCATGTCGCAGCGAAAGTTCAGATCCAAAGCGCCAAAGAACGTCTGCGCGAAGTGGCGCAGGCCAAAGAAGAATTGACCGAGTTGACGACACGCGTCAAAGAGCAGGAATCGCTCGAACAACGCCTCGCCGCATTGCGCGAAAGCCGAGGGCAAACACAAGGATTGCAACACGCCGCCGAATCGCTGGATCGAGAGTTGGAACGACTGCGCACGCGATTTTCCGAATTGAGACAACAGATCAAGGAGGCAGATCCGCTCCGTGCCGTGGCCGAACAAACCGACGAACTTGAGGCCAGGTTTCGCGCGCTCAACGAACAATTGACGCACTCCGAAATTGCTCGCCAGAGCGCGCATCTCAAACGCGACCAATTGACGCAAGCCAATCACGAATTCACGCGCCTGCAAGCCGAACAAAACAAGCTGACGAGTGAAGTAGCACGGATGCAACCGTTCGCTCAACAAGTGAAGCAACTGGGTGCAATGGAAGCCAGACAGCAGGCAGAGACTGACCGTTTAGCCAAGCTGCGCGCTGAAACTGCCCGCGATGCCGAAATGATTGCGGCGCTCGAAAGCGGCGGAGTGTGTCCGCTACTCACCGAAAAATGTCTCAACCTGAAACCCGGTGAATCGCTCGACAGGCGCTTCAAATCAGGATTAGACGCACGTCGCCAAGAAATTGCACAACTTGAAAAATCCTCCGTTGCCTTGGCAGTCGAAGTCAAAAAATTGCGCACTGCCGAAGCTGAAACGAAACGATTACCTCGCTTACAGGAAGATTTGGTCGCGCTCAAAGAGCGGTCCCAAAAACAACAGGCCATCATCGTCAAACTGGAAGCGGAAATCGCAGCCACAAAAGCATTGCCGGAGGATGAACTCAAACAACTTCAGCAGAAGCGACAGGCTTATGAATTACAGCTTCGCCAGGCCCGCGAAGCACAGACCAGACTGAGCCAGGTCGAGGTGCTGAATCGTGAGGCGCTGAGTATTCAGGAGGAAGGCAAAAACAAACGCACCGAACGCGAATCGCTACAACAAAAGCTTGATACCTTGAGCGATACCGAAAGGCAGTTGATTGAAACGGAAACGCGGCTGCAATCGCTCGGCGATCCGCGCAGCCGCGCGACAGCTATTCAGCAACTCCTCAAACGCGAAGCCGAATGGCAAGAGGTCTGCACCAAGGTCGAAGTTGTGATTGAAAAAATCGTCGCGCAACTGAATCAACTCAACGCCGAATTGCAGAGCTTTGCGACGCTGGATGCAACGATTGCCGAGGCAACCGCAACCCGCGCGGCCAATGAATCGGCCTATCAGACCTTCATCGCCAACGAAAAAATCGCGGCAACAGTGGAAGCCCGCGAAGCCGAAGCCAGGTCACTGGCAGAAGAATTGGCAACTACGGATTCGGCGTTGAATGCCGTGACCGCACAATTGGTCGCGTGGGAAGAACAGTACGACGCCACACAACACGAACGAGTGCTGGTAGCCTTGCGCGATTCGCGCGAGAGGGTCACACAAATCACGACGCAGCTTGAACATGTGCGAGAGCAACACGAAAAGCTGACGACACAGCTTGTGCACCTTAATGAAGTACGCGAAACGATGCTGGCTGCCATCACTTCACACGACAAGCTCACCAACCTGCGCAGCACGACGGAATTTATCCGCGACACGCTGCAAAAAGCCGCGCCGTACATTACGGAAGCGTACTTACATTCAATCTCGATTGAGGCCAATCAGCTTTTCCGCGAAATCAGCGGACGCTATGATGTGACGCTGAAATGGAGCAACGATTACGAAATTACGCTGGAAGAGCGCGGCTATCATCGCCCGTTTGCGAACCTGTCGGGCGGCGAACAAATGGCGGCGGCGCTGGCCGTGCGGCTCGCTTTGCTGCGCGAGTTTTCTGATAATCTCAGCCTCGCATTTTTTGACGAACCGACCACCAATATGGATGAGGATCGCCGCCGCAATCTGGCACAACAAATTGGGCGCATCACCGGCTTCAAACAATTGTTCGTCATTAGCCACGATGACAGCTTTGAAAACTTCACCGATCAGGTAGTGATGTTGGGAGATAAAGAATGAGCGATGAGGCCAAGAGGAGCGCATATGCAGTCTTTCGCCTTCCCAATTATCGTCGCTATTTCACGGGGAATATTCTCGGCATCATCGCGCACCAAATGCTGACGCTGGCGGTGGGTTGGGAGATTTACGAACGAACCGGATCAAAGCTCAAGCTCGGTTACATTGGCCTCGCGCAATACTTGCCCATCTTGTTGTTTACCCTGCCTGCCGGACAAATCGCCGACCGTTTTAATCGCAAGAAAATCCTCTTCTTGACGTTGACGATGACGACGATAGCAGCCCTGGCAATGCTGTGGGTTTCGGCGACAAATGGTTCCATCAATGTCATCTACGCGTGTTTGTTTTTGAACGGCCTGGCACGGGCGTTTCAGGCTCCGGCGCGCGCCGCGTTTGTGACCCAAATTGTCCCGCGCGAGATTTTCCCGAACGCCGTCGCGTGGGGCAGCAATTCGTTTGAGATCGCCACGATCACAGGTCCGGCGCTGGGCGGATTCATGATTGCGTTCTTCGGCAAACCGACGTGGGTCTATCTGGTCACTGCCGTCTGTTCGTTCGCCTACCTGATTTTATTGACTGGAATCGAGGTTGGCACTCCACAGGATCATCGGGAACCAATTCGATTGGAAGGATTGATGACCGGATTGAAATTCGTTTGGAACTCCAAAGTCATGGTCGCTTCGATCACGTTGGATTTGTTTGCAGTGCTGCTCGGTGGTGCGGTGACATTGCTGCCGATTTATGCCAAAGATATTCTGCACGTGGGGCCAACCGGGTTGGGTTGGATGCGCGCGGCACCTTCGATTGGCGCAGTGTTCATGGCGCTTTACATAGCGCACCGCCCACCCATGCAAAAAGCCGGAAGTACCTTGTTGATTTCAGTCATCGGATTCGGCATCGCGACGATCATCTTTGGCCTCTCGCGTTCGTTTGGCTTGTCCATGTTGATGCTGGTTCTGATCGGCGCATTTGACAGCGTCAGCGTCATCATTCGCCACACGCTCGTGCAAATGCTCACGCCGGACGAGATGCGCGGGCGCGTATCGGCCATCAATAGCTTGTTTATCGGGACCTCAAACGAACTCGGTGGATATGAATCAGGCCTGGTCGCGGAATATTTCGGCACAGTCCCCTCCGTCGTTTCCGGCGGCATTGGCACGTTGATTGTTGTGTTGATTGTGGGAGCCGTCTGGCCGCAACTGCGAAAATATGGAGCTTTGGTCGCAGAGACAAAATAGATACTGCTTCCCTCCCTGCCTCAGCATTGACTTTTCCCCTTCCCTCTCCCTATTCTGGGCTCAGCTTTTTCGGTATTTTTCAATGGTTCTGACACTCACTTGAACTTGCATGTCTACCGCTTCACCTCAAGAGGTTACGCGCTTGCTGTTGGATTGGCGCGCGGGAAATCGCGCCGCCCTCAACCAACTAATGCCACTTGTCTATCAAGAACTGCACCAGCAAGCCGCAAAGTATCTGCGTCGTGAACAGCCCGATCACACTTTGCAGGCCACCGCACTGGTGCATGAAGCCTATCTGCAACTCGTAGACCAATCGCAAGTCAACTGGCAAAATCGCGCGCATTTCTTTGGCGCAGCGGCCCAGGCGATGCGGCGCATTCTGGTGGATTCCGCGCGCGCGCATCAGGCAGACAAACGCGGATCAGGCGAAGAAAAGCTCCCACTGGACGAAACCATTGGAGTAACGGACAAACGCAGCGCCGAGTTGATCGCGCTTGATGATGCCCTGAAAACATTGGCGGCGCTGGACGCGCGACAATGCCGCGTGGTCGAACTTCGCTACTTCGGCGGCCTTTCGATTGAAGAAACTGCCGAAGTGCTGGGCATCTCGCCCGCCACCGTCAAACGCGAATGGAATTCGGCGAAAGTCTGGCTGCATCACGAAATCAAGAAGAGCTAGGTGATCGGTGGTCGGATGCAAACCGCAGGTGCCTCTACCGACCACCAACCACTGACCACTGACCACCAAAATCATGACGCCCGAACGATACCAACAAATCAAAGCAGCCTACGAAATGGCAGCGGATTGCGAGGCCGCCGAACGTCTTCAAGTCCTGGAGCAGGCGTGCGGCAACGATGTCGAGTTACGACGCGCCGTGGAATCGCTGCTCGCGGATCGCAACGAAGCTGAAACGTTTTTGGAAACGCCCGCCTACCGCTTTGCCAATGGCCGTGATGAAGCGAAGCTGCAAGCGGGCCAACGCATCGGGGCCTACAAACTTTTGCAAGAATTGGGGCAAGGCGGAATGGGTTCAGTCTGGCTGGCGCAACGCGCCGATGAGCAATATCAAAAGCGCGTCGCCATCAAGCTCATCAAACGCGGCATGGACAGTGATGAAATCCTGAGCCGCTTTCGTGATGAACGCCAAATCCTCGCCTCGCTCGATCATCCGAACATTGCGCGTTTGCTGGATGGCGGAACAACGCCCGATGGCTTGCCCTACTTTGTGATGGAGCACATCGAAGGACAACCGATAGACAAATATTGCGACACCCGCAAACTGACACCCATCGAACGATTGCAACTGTTTCGCACCGCTTGCACCGCCGTGCAATTTGCCCATCAAAATTTGGTTGTGCATCGTGATCTCAAGCCCAGCAATATTCTGGTGACTGACGACGGCACCGTAAAGCTGTTGGATTTCGGCATTGCGAAAATCCTCAATCCGGCGTTGTTCCCCAACACTGTTGCGCCAACCGCAATGCACGAACGCCCTATGACGCCCGCGTATGCCAGCCCCGAACAAGTGCGCGGCGAAACGATTTCGACGGCCAGCGATGTCTATTCGTTGGGCGTCGTCCTCTACGAATTGCTGACGGGACACCGTCCGTATCAAATCACAAGCGCAGCACCGCAGGAAATCGAGCGCATCGTTTGCGGCGTCGAACCAGAACCGCCAAGCCGGAAGTCGGAAGTCAGAAATCAGAAGTCGGAAGGGAAAAGAATGTTGGCTTTTCTACCGACTTCCAGCCACCGATCACTGTCCATCTCGCTGCGTGGCGATCTCGACAACATTGTGCTGATGGCGCTGCGCAAAGAACCACAACGCCGCTACGCTTCGGTCGAACAATTTTCTGAAGACATTCGCCGCTATTTGACGGGATTGCCGATTCTTGCGCGTGAAGACACGCTGTCGTATCGCCTCAGCAAATTCATCACGCGCAATAAAACAGCGGTCGCTGTCGCGGGCCTTATCAGTGTTTTGCTAATTGGCTTTCTGATTACAACACTTGTGCAATCCGCGCGCATCCGACGCGAACGAGATCGCGCCGAAACCGAACGCGCCAAAGCCGAAAAAGTCTCCAGCTTTCTGGTTGATCTTTTCAAAGTCAATGATCCCAGCGAATCGCGTGGCAATTCGATCACCGCCCGCGAAATCCTCGACCAAGGAACAGAAAAAATTCGCGCCGAACTGAAGGAACAGCCCGAAACACAAGCGAAATTGCTTGATACCGTCGGGCAGGTCTATTACAGCCTCGGTCTGTACGAACGCGCCGCTTCGTTGCTGGAAGAGGCGTTGACGTTGCGGCGTAAAATCTATGGCAACGAACATGCTGAGGTCGCGCGCACGATGACCAATCTGGTGCAGGTGATTTTTGAGTTGAATCAGACCGAACGCGCCGAAACCTTGACGCGCGAAGCGTTGGCTATTCGTCGCAAAATCTACGGCAATGAACACGCCGAAGTCGCTGACAGCTTGAACGACCTGGCCTTGCTCACCAAACTCAAAGGCGATTTCGCGGGGGCGGAACCCTTGTATCGAGAAACCATCGCGGTGCAACGCAAATTGCTTGGCAACGAACATCCTGACATAGCGAATCCCTTGGGCAACCTCGCCGTGCTGCTGGCCGATAAAAAAGACTTTGTAGCAGCGGAGGCGGCCCAGCGTGAAGCCCTGGCGATTCGGCGGAAAGCTCTGGGGGAAGATGCCCCGAACGTCGCCATCTCGCTACACAATCTTGCTTCGATTCTGCGGCGCAAAGGCGATTACGCAGGCGCAGAGCAAGTGCTGCGCGAAACCCTCACGCTGCGCCGCAAACTTTACCCCACCGCCCATCCCGATCTCGCGCTGACGATCTATAACCTCGGCACACTGATGCTGGATCAAAAGAAGTACGACGAAGCCGAAACCCTCTTGCGCGAAGCGTTGGCGATGCGTGTGAAGGTGATGCCGAACGATTATCAGTTCTTCGGACGTACGCAAATTGAATTGGGGCGTGTGCTGGTCAGGAAAAATAAATTGGCCGAAGCATTACCGCTGCTCAACGAAGGATTGCGCATTGCGCGCAAAAACAACGACAAAGGCTATATTCCGCACGCGCTGGATGGATTGGGCGAATTGTATCTTGCGCAAAAGAAGTATCCTGAAGCGGAGTTGTTTTTGGTGGAAGGCCATGCAGCGTATCAGGCGATCAAGGACACGCCACGCGCGCAGGATATACAGAAAAAGCTGATTGATTTGTATATCGCCTGGGGCAAACCGGAGAAAGCCGCTCAAATCCAAACACCCTGACCCGCAAGAACGAAGCCGCAGAAACAATGCTTGTTCCTGCGGCTTCATCCTTTCAATCCCAGCTAAGCTATAAATATTTTATGATCGCAAAGTAATTTGCTAGAACCGATACGTAATGCCCATTGCAAATTGCGCACGGGCTTTGACATCCACACCAGGAGCAATCTTTCCGGCAGCCTGGGCAATCCCAAAATCAATATTGAAAGGCTTTTCGCTGTTCGGCACGATGCGGGCAAAATAAGTCATCGTGGTGGGAACAATCGCACCCGGCAAATCCTGAATGTGACGCGGTTGTTGCGCAAATTCGGAACCAACAATCACCTGGCTCTTCTTTGCAGGGCCTTTCAGTACAAAAGCCGCCGCACCAAACGCGCGCCCTTGCCAGGCCGAAGCATTTCCGACCAAGCCAAAGAGCGAAGCGTTCGTCGTTTTGTAGCCCGCATTCAATAGAATCGGCAGGTTGGGAACTTGCGTGATGACTTTCGTCGCCACTAAATAAATATCCCCGTTCGTGGTGTCTTGTGCCTTGATTGCTCCGCCCACACGGCGTACTTGCGAACGCGCAACGAATCCGAGCGACATCCCCGGCACCCATTTTGTTTTCTTCACATTTTCCGGTAGGAAGTTCACCTTGCCGTGGACCGTATTGAAGCCGTTTTTGAAAAGTGGACTGAGCGCATGATCGCCTGCCGCAACGAAGGAACGGGTATAGCCAAACTCCGTACGCCCCAGCAAACCGACCGTGATTGAAGCCTGAAAATTATTGCCGATTACGCTACCTGCGTTGAGGTAATGAAACGCAACATTCGGATGCCCAATGCCATCAGCGGGCGAAGGGCTGGTATATGCAAACGGTGTGATAAAAGCACCGGTTTGTCCTTCCCAATTCAACCCTTGGGCGAAGGTAGAAGCAGATAACATCAAGACCAACACCAACGACGGGATAAGCGAGGGGAACTGTCGAAATGAAATATTAGAAAGAATATGCATGGAAATCTCCTTTGAACCAGATGAAGCATCCGATTGAGGCCACCTCATCAAATATATCTGTCAGCAAGTGAGTTCCCCCGTGCAGTGAGAAACCGATAACACAAAGCCACGGAGCAGACAGGCTTTGCGCTCATTTATGCAAAAAGTATTCCCTAAGAGAATTTCAGAAGGCGGGCGTAATTTTGCGAAATCTTACGCGAGAAAGGAGGATTGGTGAGCAGCCCACAGAAAAAGTCCGCAGTCATTTTACACAATGGAAAATGACTACGGCTCCGTCTGCCGATTTTTGTCACGCCGCACTCACGGAGTGCTGGTGAGCAGGTTGACACGATTACCGGAACTGCTGATTTCACAGATCATCGTTGAGTAATTCCAACGTCCGGCGGATTTCGTCGCGGTCACATAAATCGTACCGCTGCCGTTCGGGCCGGAAATCGGAATGGACAGGTCCGCATTACCCGAACTGTTTTCCACGCTGATATTCCCACTCACCCAAAAGCCCGGTTCGACAGGCGTACCGAGCGCCGCAGTGACTTGCGCATTCGTGCGTGCTTTCGCCAGCGATTCGTTGTACACGTCACTCGATTTCAGCGAGCCGAGAACGATGGAAAAAATCAGTGTGACGAAGCCGGCGCACGCCAGCAACATCGTCAAACAGCCCGTTGGTACGAACCATTTCCAATTACGGCCCCACCAATTTTTCTGTGGTTGTGGTTGCATTGTATTCTCCTGAAACAAGAAAACATGTAGACAGAGTGGACAGGATATATGAGCAGATGAACAGTCACCTTTCAGCTCTTGTGCATCTGGTTGAGTATCATGTCAGGCCTGTCTCATTCTTTCAATTCGTAATAATCACTTCGAGCGAATAGCTTCCAGATTTCGATTCAATCAGGCCAATGGCAATCGCGTAGTTTCCCGTCTGGGGCAATTTCCCATTCCAACTGGCCCCTATATCCTTCAGCAGGGATTCGCCATTCGGGCCTTGAATCTCAGCCAACACGACATCGTTATTTTTCGCCTTGCCGATCAACTTGACGCGCATTCGCTGGCCTTTTTTGGCTTCGAGTTCATAGATGACTTGTTCGTCTTTGGTGACGGTTCCTTTCACAATCGTGCTGCTGGTGCCGGGTGCGAATTTCAATTGTTTGATCGTGCGACGGCCTTGCGCGTTGACAGTCGGGAGCAACAAACAAAGGATGATCAGGCTGAACAGAGTTTTCATCGAGGTTCGCATAGTTCTCTCCTAAGCAGAAACACAACCAGCAGCTCGCTGGCTGCGCGATTCATTGTTTTGATTAAGGAACAGGCGGACCGCCTGCTGTACCTTTATTTAATCGTGACCTCGAGCGTGAAGCGGGCAGTTTTTGAATGGATCGTAGTGATATGGATTTTGTAATCGCCGTTTTGTGGCAACTTGCCCGTCCATCCACTGTCGCTATCATTGAGCGATTTACCGTTGGGCGTTTCTATGTTCAAGGTCATATCCGCATCGCGCGGAATGGGGCGAAGGTTCACAATCATTCTTTGCCCTTGCCGCGCCTCCAGCACATAGACTTCTTCGCTCCAATTGCGAATTGCGCCTTTGATGACGGCGCTGGCGCTGCCACGCTCGAATTTGACACGGTGGAAGTTACCTTTTTTGTTCTGCGCCGCTAACGGAATTATTACCATCAGCAAGCAGCCATAGAGAATAAGAATTTTACTCTTACGCATAAGACCTCCAGGTTCCGAGTTTACGTACACGAAAAACTAAGTTCTTTGAGGTGGCGCGATTTGGTAAATCGCGGGTCTTGGGTTGGGAACACACGCGATTTAGCAAATCGCGTTACACCTCAAAATTTACTTTACAGTGTACTGAGCCTTGTTGGGACGATTCTTTTGACAGACTGAAAGCACGCAATCCAGCCAACCAACTGCCAATCAACAATACCCACCGCCCCCAGTGCCAGGTCTTGAACTGATTCACGAGCCGCACAATCTCTTCCCCGCTCAGTCCCGCGCCTTGCGCGCCCTCGGTTTTTTGCAGGATCGGGAAAAAGAACGTGAACGTCACAATCACGACGAGGAGTCCGCACAGCCCCGCCACCCAGGCCCATTTCCGTTGCTTCGTTGGCATCCACCGAGACACGATCAATAACGCCAGCGAGAACAGAGCGTAGAGCGGCGTGGCAAAGGCAAAAAACTTGCTCTGCACAGTGCCGTACGGCCATTGCCGAACAGATTCCGGTAGTGCGTGCGACCAGAGCGGCGTCAACACCGCGCCCTCAAAGATGCTGCCACCCGTCAGCAGTCCCGCCGACAGGACGAAGCACCAGAGAATGATTTGCGTAATGATTCTTCGATTCAGCATATTTTTCAGTTCCCTTTCTGGTCAATTAAGCCTTTTGCTCTACATGGTAAATTGCCCAGAGTAATTGTGTGGTTCGTTAGTGAGGCGCTTTTTCTCTGCCTCATTGAATACATGCGAAAGAGGATTGTGAAGTGGCTCAGGCCTTGAGAAAAAGTTTTCTTTTCGTTGTCGTCTGTACCAATCTGCGCCACAATAGCGGCTCCGTAATTATTCAAATCAACATTGGCAAACCAATATTGGCAAATCAACATTGGAGATTCATCTTGAAGAAGAAAACACCAGAAGAATTGCGTTCGCATCGCTGGCTAGGCGTCCATGATATGCGCTCGTTCGGGCATCGTTCGCGGATCAAGCAAATGGGCTATGCCCCCGATGATTACGCGGGCAAACCAGTCATCGCCATCATCAACACCTGGAGCGACCTGAGCACCTGTCACAGCCATTTCCCAGAACGTGTCGAAGAGGTCAAACGCGGTGTGTGGCAAGCGGGCGGCTTTCCAGTCGAGCTACCGGCGATGGCGATCACCGAAATTTTCATGAAGCCGTCGCCGATGATGTCCCGGAATTTATTGGCGATGGACACCGAAGAGTATTTGCGCAGCCAACCGATTGACGGCGTGGTGTTGATGGGCGGTTGCGATAAAACGACGCCGGGCCTGTTAATGGGCGCGATTTCGATGAACCTGCCTGCGATCTATTTACCGGCGGGGCCAATGTTACGCGGCAATTGGAACGGGCAATATTTAGGCAGCGGGTCTGATGTCTGGAAATACTGGATGGAACGCTGTGCTGGTACGATCACCGACGCCGAGTGGAATTCGATGGAAGACGGCATCGCGCGTTCCGCCGGGCATTGTATGACCATGGGGACGGCTTCGACGATGACTTCAGTAGCCGAATCATTAGGCTTCACTTTGCCGGGTGCGGCTTCGATTCCGGCAGTGGACGCCAATCATTCACGGATGGCAACCGCGTGCGGACGCCGCATCGTCGAAATGGTCTGGGAAGATTTGAAGCCGACGGACATTATGACAATGCAGGCAATTGAAAACGCGATCACCGCCGACATGGCTATCGGCGGCTCGACGAATGCGATCATTCACCTGGTCGCAATGGCGGGGCGGGCAGGCATCGAATTGCCGCTCACGAAATTCGATGAAATCTCACAGCGTGTGCCGTTGATTGCGAACATTCGTCCTTCGGGCAAATACCTGATGGAAGATTTCTACTACGCGGGCGGCTTGCGGGCGTGCCTGAATCAAATTCGTGGGTTGCTGCATCTTGACGCGTTGACGGTCAATGGCAAAACGATAGGAGAAAATCTTGAAGGCGCAAAAGTCTTCAATGACGATGTCATTCGTTCGATGGAAAACCCAGTGGTCGAAATTGGCGGCACCGCAGTTTTATATGGCAATCTTGCGCCCGACGGTGCTGTTATCAAACCCACCGCAGCGGATAAAAATCTCTGGCAACATACGGGGCGCGCCGTCGTTTTCAAAGACTACAATGATATGAATGCTCGCCTGAACGATGAGAATTTGGATGTGGATGAGACTTGCGTACTGGTGCTCCAAAACGCGGGGCCGCTGGGCGGGCCGGGAATGCCGGAGTGGGGAATGTTACCGCTACCAAACAAAGTCCTGAAAAAAGGGATCCGCGATATGGTCCGCATTTCCGACGCGCGAATGAGCGGTACGTCGTATGGCGCATGCGTGTTGCACGTTTCGCCGGAAGCGTTTGTCGGCGGGCCATTGGCCTTTGTGCGCGATGGCGACTTGATTGAATTGGATGTACCAAACCGCAAGTTGAATCTGATCGTCAGCGAGGAAGAACTCGCGCGTCGCCGGGCCGACTGGGTCAAGCCAGAACGCAAGTATGGACGCGGGTACGGTGCATTGTTCGCCGAACGCGTGACCCAGGCACATGAAGGCTGCGATTTTGATTTTCTGCACGCCGGTGCAGCAACGCCCGACCCTGAAATTCATTAACCCAAGGAGACTTCGCAATGAAACGGATCGTCCTTTGCTTCGATGGAACCTGGAACCGACCAGCCGATGAAAAGCTGCCCGAAACACAACAAGTCGAAACCAACGTGCGCCGCTTTTACGAAGCAGTTTCAGCGTTCGGCGCAGATGGAGTCGCTCAAGCAAAATGGTATGACGAGGGCGTGGGGACGCGTTGGTATGATCGTTTCATCGGCGGCGCAATTGGGGTCGGGCTGGATCAAAATATTCGGCAAGGCTACCGCTACCTGGCTCAAACATATCAGGATGGCGATGAGGTATATATTCTGGGATTTAGTCGCGGAGCCTACACGGCACGAAGCCTTGTTGGACTAATTCGTAATTGTGGCTTGCTCAAACGTTCGCGGCTGAACCTGCTCAACATCGGCATGGCATACGGCATCTATCGCACCAGAGATGATGGGCCGGATTCGTTGACGGCGCGTCTATTCCGCGGTCGCTTTTCCCAGGAAATCTCCATCAAATTTCTGGGCGTATGGGACACCGTTGGCGCGTTAGGGGTACCGCTGGATGTCATGCAAAATTTCAATTTGAAATTTTATGAATTCCACGACACGCAATTAAGCCGCATCGTCAAAAACGCTTGTCACGCGGTGGCGGTAGACGAACATCGTAAAGCCTATGACGTCTGCTTATGGACCCCCACAGAGAAGGCGCAGCAAAGCCTGGAACAGCGATGGTTCATCGGCGCACATTCCAACGTAGGAGGCGGATATGCAAACAGGCAATTATCTGATCTTCCGCTCAACTGGATGATGAGCAAAGCAACGGCGCTAGGCTTAGGCCTAAATTCTTTTCCAATCGGTGCGCAAAACCATCTGGCTCCCATCGCGGATTCTTACGCCGATTTTCTTAACGGCAGGTATGCCAAACTTAATCCCCGTTATTTCCGCGCTATTGGAACCACCCAGTTTGGGAATGAGATCATTGATGAGACCGTCAAACAACGGCGACGCGATGTTGCCCAGTATCAACCGGCCAACCCTGGGTTAGGCTAACAAGTCAGGAAACAGATTCGAAACGTTGCCGGGTTACGCGCTTTCCTCACCTCGAATAAAAGTTGCTGCCAGACAAATAAACTTTGTGTCATAATTCGCCCGGATTTGACAACGCAGTAACGACATTCATGCAACGAGTAGTTTCACAACTTGCCCCCATTCACGCCCGCAAAAATCTCTTTGCGGACTAACCTTTCGCTATCGTCGCTTGCCCCAATCATATTCGCTGGTCATAACCAGCTTGCTCTTCTCTCTTGCAGCTCTATTTCAGTGGAGGTACTGACGATGCTCAGCACAGCTTTAGAAACTACCAAATTACCACAAATTCACACGCCACTCCCCGGCCCCCAAGCCCAGGCCATCATTGATCGTGATACGAAATTTATTTCGCCTTCGTACACCCGCAGCTATCCATTGGTCATGCAACGCGGCACTGGCGCAATGATCGAAGATGTGGATGGCAATGTCTTTCTGGATTTTAATGCAGGCGTCGCCGTTTGCGCGACGGGTCATTCACATCCCAAAGTCGTGGCCGCAATCAAACAACAAGTAGACGAATTCATCCATATTTCCGGCACTGATTATTATTACCCGCATTTGCCCGCACTGGCGCAAAAGCTTAGTGAATTAGCGCCTGGTGATGATGACAAGCGCGTCCACTTCGGCAATTCCGGCGCGGAAGCGGTCGAAGGGGCCATTAAGCTGGCGATGTTCTCGACGCATCGGCAAAAGCTCATCGGCTTTTTTGGCGCGTTTCACGGGCGCACGATGGGAGCCTTGTCGCTCACCGGCAGTAAAGCGCGGCAACGTTCCGGCTTCGGGCCACAGGCATTGGATGTGACGCACGTGCCGTACGCAAATTGTTATCGCTGTCCGTACAATTTGACGCCCGAAAGCTGCGGCGCGCACGAATCCAAAGGCCCGCACTGCGCGCGCATCATTGAAGACTTGATCCTCAAAACCACTGTGCCGCCGGACGAATGTGCGGCAATCATTGTTGAGCCAGTTCAGGGCGAAGGCGGTTACGTTGTTCCGCCCGCTTCGTTCCTGCACACGATTCGATCCATCGCCAATAAATACGGGATCAAAGTCGTCGCCGACGAGGTGCAGGCAGGAATGGGACGCACCGGAAAAATGTTTGCGTCAGAGCATTTTGATTTTGTCCCGGACATTATCGCTTCGGCCAAAGGTATTGCTTCCGGTTTGCCACTTAGCGCAGTGATTGCCAGTGCGGAGTTGATGAATTGGCCGCCCGGCGCACATGCTTCGACCTTCGGTGGAAATCCGGTCGCCATTGCAGCATCGCTGGTGACGATTGAATTGCTTGAGACTGAACTCCTCACCAATGCAGCGGTGATGGGGCAATATCTGCTGGAGGGGTGTCGCAACTTGATGGAGAAACACGAAATTATTGGCGATGTTCGCGGCAAAGGCTTAATGATTGGGATTGAGCTGGTCAAAAACCGGACGACCAAAGAACCAGCAGCACCAGAACGCGACCAAGTGGAAATTGAATGCTTTCATCGCGGATTGATTATTCAAGGTTGCGGCACAAGCACAATTCGACTTTCGCCACCGCTGGTGATTGATCGTGAGCAATGCGACTTTGCATTACAAACATTGGATGATGCAATTGGTGCCGTCACCCAATAAACACAGGCGCAAAAGAGGTTTTCAGAGACCCTCTGCTACTTCTTTTGCGCCAGCCTTAACCTGATTTAGGCTGGATTTAACTCTACCTTAATCCTGTCAACTCTTTGGTTAACAAGAACTTCGCTTGAAAACTTTGATTGACAGACTTAACTTAAAAGCCGTAACATATTGGCAGAACGAATAATTACGGTGAGGGACTAAGTAATGACGAAAGCAGACTTGGCCCGCGCGATCTATGACAGACACGGCGGTATCTCCAACCAGGAAGCCCAACGTATCGTAGATATTATCTTTGAGACGATGAAAAATCGCTTGCTGGCAGGGGATGAAGTTCGCATCGTTGGTTTTGGATCACTGGAAGTTGTGGCACGACGCTCCCGGCGAGGCCGCAACCCAGTAACCGGTGAGGACATCCAGCTTCCTGAGCGACGCGCACTCGTCTTTCGCCCCTCACGATCAATGAAGTAAACCTGAAAAAGCTCCATCTACGCTGTTAGGCGTTGCCCCTGGTTTTAAGGTTATGGCTATGTTGACTGCTACACAAGAAATCACTGGAATACCCGATAAATTGTTTTTCAAAATCGGCGAAGTGTGTGATTTGGTAGGCGTACAAGCGCATGTTTTGCGGTATTGGGAATCCGAATTTCCTATGCTCCAGCCGCAAAAGAACCGTGCCGGACAACGCACCTATCGCCGCAAAGACGTCGAAATGGCGTTGAGGATTAAAGCCTTGCTTTACGACGAAGGGTTTACCATTGCCGGAGCCAAGAAAAAGCTCCAAAGTGAGGGACGTAGCACGGGCCGTTTCAAAGTTGTTCCGCCAGGAGCAACAGCGGCTGATTTTGAACCAATTCCGCCGACAGTACCAAGCGTTCAAGTCGGTCAAGAAGTGCAGCCTTCAGGCCAAGTCAATATCACCGCCATTATTGGCAGCCCGCTTTCACGCGATGCACTCCATCGGCTGAAACTGATGCTTGAGGATATGTTGACAACCCTCAATCGCAATGTTATAGATTGAGTTCTTTGGATTGATAATCTAGCGACTTAAGTCGAGTTTTCCTGTTCGACTTTTTCCTTCGTCAGCCCGTAGCGCAGCCTGGTAGCGCGCTTGCTTGGGGTGCAAGAGGTCGGGCGTTCAAATCGCCCCGGGCTGACCAATTAAATCAACAACTTACAAGCACTATCATCGTTCGCAGGTTGCGTTGGGGACTCGTCTGCGGACTCATTAAAATCCAGTTGCATCATTTCAATCAAAAATTATCATTAGCTTGGCCGTAGGTAGTGCGCGTTTATCATCAGTCTGATCTGTAATTCAACTTCCGGGCGAAATTGGCGACGGGTTGGCCTTTGCAGGGCGTGGTCGAAGGGAGCGATATTATAAACCGAAGCGGGTTCTTCTTTCGGCAAAATCCATTCGGCAAGCTGCTCCGAGTCTTCATACACTGCCTCACACTGGTCACAGCTAGGGTTGATGATTTCTTGCGCCTGATCGTTGTGTCATACAGCTTACTCCTTGTTCGATTCGTTGGATGGTTGCAGCAGTTTTTCCTGATGCTGAAACTTCGATGGATAAACGCGCGTCCACACATAATCGTAGATGCCTGCGGAAAGTTCTTCGCGTAGTTGAAAATTGTACGCCTTCAGCCCGCCGATCCCATCTTCGTAGGTCACAAGCTCAAAACGGTAACGCTCCGAGTGACTGAAGTTTTGAATATCGCGATAGCGCCAATAACGCGACGCAGGGACATTGCCGGAAGCCTCATAGACAATCCGATCAGCATAGATTTTCAGGGTCCCGAGAGAACCATTGAGCGGACGCACGTGTCTGACCAGAACCGTGAAGCGCGGCTCGTCCTGCGCTGGTGGCAATACACTGGTGACGATAGGGCGCGGAGCAGCCTTCATCAGCAAGGCGCTAATCTCTGGCGTAAGCTGTCCAGACAATAGCGTGAATTTGAAAATGCGATCTCGGCCTGCCAGACGCGGCTGATCTTCGTACGTCACCAATTCCAGCGAGACAGGGGAAAGCACTTTGACTTGGCGCAGTTCGGTATAAGGCCAGCTTTGCGCATCCTTCTTGTGATCGGTTTTATACTCAATCTTGTCCGGCGTGATGAGCAATTTCCCGCGACAATTGCGTAGCGTATGTTCGTGTTCGACGGGAAATTCAAAGCTCTGTGCCAGCGCAACAGTAGTAAGCAGACAGACTATGGATAAAACAATCAACGATCTCAGGTATCGCATACACGCTCCTCTCATTTTGTTGTGCCAGGTTGTTTGACCAGGATTTCCCACGCCGCCAACACCGCCGGAACATAATTTCGGGTTTCCAATGGCAGCCAGCCGCGCCGTGCTATTTCGTCAAAATCGCGGATGCCCGTGCGCGTAATAATCCGTTGTACGCGCCCTTCGCCCGTGTTGTACGCCGCAAGTGCCAGCTTCCAATCCCCAAATTGTTGATAGAGATCGCGCAGGTATCGGGCGGCAGCGCGCGTCGCGGATTCGGGATGCGTGCGCTGATCGTTGTCGGCATCAATGCGCAAACCGTAGCGAGCCGCTGTTGCAGGCATCAATTGCCAGATGCCGCGAGCGCCTTTGGACGAGAGCGCCAGCGGATTGAAACGGCTCTCCACAAACGCGACAGCCAGCAATTCGGTCGGCACTTTTTCCTCGGCCAAAATGCGCGCGAACGTATCCCGATACGTGTGGTAGCGCGCGACAACGAGGCGGGGCGGCGTGGAAATCAACGGGTCATTTTTTGCCCGCGACAACTTTGCACTGGCCACAGGTTTGGGATTGAGCTTCTCCTGCTCCTCGGCAATGCGGCGCAGCAATTCTTCGGTGAGCAAGCCGCGCTCGGCGGGCGCTGACGAGGCGATCATCATTTCCGCCTGCCGCAAGGCTGTCTGTGCCTCCGTGCGGTTTCCCTGCTTCCGGGCTTCTACGCCTTCATTGACGAGTTGCGATGCGGCCAGTGCGCGTTCAGCGGCGGCGGCGCGTCCATCTACGGCGGCTTCGATTCTTTCCTGCGCGCGTTTGACCGGATCATCCACCGACGCGGATTGAGCCACTACGCTGTTTGCCAGCAGTGCGGCGAGCAAGAACAGTAGCGCGGGGCTGACCATCATTTTGATATTTACCGAGTCTTTCATCGCAGCCCCTTTGTTAACTGGGTGAAGGCGCGACAGCCAATGACGGCTGCCGCTTCACTTCCGCGTGCCATTTCCATTGCGCATAGATTGCCGGGTAGACGACCAGCTCCATCACGAACGAAGTGAACATCCCCGCCACCATTGGCGCGGCAATGCGTTTCATCACATCCGATCCTGTCCCGGTCGCCCACATCACGGGGACGAGGCCGATGAAATCTACGGCGACCGTCATAAACTTCGGGCGCAGTCGCTTGACGGCTCCGTGTACGATAGCTTCCTGCAAATGGGCTTTGGTTCGCATCCGCCCTTTGCCACGCCACTCGTCGTAGGCGAGATCGAGATACAGCAGCATAAACACACCCGTTTCCGCATCTACGCCCAGCAAGGCGATCAATCCCACCCAAACGGCGATGCTCATGTTGTAATCAAGGGAATAGAGCAGCCAGACTGCACCTACCGCGGAAAACGGCACAGCCAAAAAGACAATCACCGTTTTCACGAGCGAGCGCGTGTTGAAGTAAAGCAGCAGGAAGATAATGAAGAGCGTCACCGGCACAACAATCATCAGCCGTTCTGCAGCCCGCTGCATGTTCTCGTACTGCCCGCTCCAGGTGAGCGTGTAACCGGGCGGCATCTGGACTTTCTGCTGCACGACCTGCTTGGCGTGGTTGACATACGTGCCGATGTCTACGCCCGACACATCAACATACACATAGCCGCTCAACCGCCCATTCTCATCGCGGATCATGCCCGGCCCGGATTGCAGCTTGAGGTCGGCAATTTGCGCGATGGGAATTTGCTTGCCATCCATCGTCGGAACCAAGGTGCGATTGAGGCGATCAATCGTGTCGCGGTAATCGCGCAGATAGCGCACGTTGATCGGATAGCGTTCGCGCCCTTCAATCGTGGTGGAAACATTATCCCCGCCGATGGCCGACATCACGACCATGTTGGCCTGATCCACCGTTAGGCCGTAGCGCGCCAATTCTTCCCGCTTGAGGTTGAAGTCCAGAAAATAGCCGCCTGCTGTGCGTTCAGCGAAGGCGCTCGCCGTGCCGGGAACGTCTTTCAGCGCGAGTTCGATGTGCTGACCGATCTCTTGAATTTTGTTCAGGTCAGGGCCAAGCACTTTGATGCCGACCGGCGTGCGCACACCCGTCGAAAGCATATCCACGCGCGCTTTGATGGGCATTGTCCACGCATTGACTACGCCGGGAATCTGCATTCGTTCATTCATTCCACCGGGGCCGTAGATCAATTCCTGCGTGCTCTTGTGGTCAGGCCAAACGCGCCGGAATTGGCGCTGCAACCATTCCGGTGCCCAGTCTGAATACCAACGCGGCGCTTTCGGCCATTGTTCGTGCGGCTTGAGGACAACAACGGTTTCCATCATCGAGAACGGCGCAGGATCAGTCGCGGTTTCGGCGCGCCCCGCTTTGCCAAAGACGCGCTCGACTTCGGGGAAGGACGTGAGAATCTTATCCTGCAACTGAAGTACACGTTGCGCCTCAGTGACAGAGATGCCGGGCATCGTCGTCGGCATGTACAGCAACACGCCTTCATCAAGTGGCGGCATAAACTCCGAGCCGAGACGGTTGTAGACGGGGATGGTGAGCAGCACGATGAGCAGTGCCGCAATGATCGTGCTCCACTGATGGCGCAGCACGAATTCGACGACGGGTTGGTACATTCGCATTAACACGCGGCTGATCGGATGTTTCTCTTCGTTGTAAATCTTGCCGACGACGACGACGTTGACGGCGCGACACAGCCAGCGCGGACGGAACTCGAATTTCTGCGCACGAATGAAAAGCAATAGGATAGCCGGCACAAGCGTAATGGAAAGTACCGCCGCCGTCACCATCGAAAGGTTTTTGGTAAAGGCGAGCGGCTTGAACAGCCGTCCTTCCTGCGCTTCAAGCGCGAAGATCGGCACGAAGGCGACCGCAATCACCAGCAGCGAATAGAAACTGGGGCTGCCGACTTCTTTGGCTGCCGCAATCATCACGTCTTTGTAGCTGCCCTGCCGCCCGTTCGCGGCCCATTCTTCCAGCTTTTTATGCACCTGCTCGACCACAACGATTGAGGCGTCCACCATCGCGCCAATAGCGATGGCAATGCCAGCCAGCGACATAATGTTAGCCGTGATGTTCAGCCCGAACATCGGCATGAAGGAAATGATGACCGCGACGATGATCGTGACAATCGGAACGATGGCGCTCGCCAGGTGCAGCAGGAAAATGATGATGATCAGGCTGACAACAATTAACTCTTCCGTAAGTGTTTCCTTCAGCGTATCAATCGAACGCTCGATCAGTTCGCCTCGGTCGTAGGTCGTCACGATCTTCACGCCTTGCGGCAGGCTTGGTTCGATTTCTTTGATCTTGGCGCGCACGCGCTCAATCACCTTCAGCGCATTTTCGCCCGAACGCATAATGACGATTGCGCCAACTGTCTCGCCCTGTCCGTCCAGTTCGGCAACACCGCGCCGCAGATCAGGCCCTAGCACAACCGTGCCGAGTTGTTTCATCAGAATCGGCGTGCCGGTTTCCATGTTCGTGCCGACAACAATGTTCTCGACATCCGCGAGCGAGCGAATGTAGCCGCGCCCGCGCACCATATATTCGCGCCCCGTGAATTCGACCAGCCGCCCGCCGACATCGTTGTTGCCCTGCCGAATCGTGTCCACGACTTTATCAATGGGAATCTTATAGGCCGCCAGCGCATGCGGATCGAGGTTGACTTGATACTGACGCACGAAGCCGCCGACGGGCGCGACTTCAGCCACGCCGGGCAACGATTGCAATTCGTACCGCAAATGCCAGTCTTGCAGCGAGCGCAGTTCAGCCAGATTGCGCTTGCCCGTCGTATCCACCAGCGCGTACTGATACACCCAGCCCACGGCTGTTTCATCGCGGGCGAGTTCGACGTTGACGCCTTGCGGCAGCTTGGGCGTGATGTTGCTCAGGTATTCCAGCGTGCGCGAACGCGCCCAATACAAATCCGTCCCGTCTTCAAAAATGATGTAGACATACGAATACCCAAAATCCGAGAAGCCGCGAATGTCCTTGACCTTCGGCACGCCGAGCATCGCGGTGATGAGTGGGTACGTCACTTGATCCTCGATGATGTCCGGGCTGCGATCCCAGCGTGTGTAAATGATGACCTGTGTGTCCGACAAATCGGGAATCGCGTCGAGCGTGATGTTGCGCATCGAGTAATATCCGCCGAGCGTCGCCATCCCGATGATGATGAGGACGATGAATTTGTTGTGAGCGCAGTATTCAATAATTTTATCAATCATCCTCCCTCCTATGATGAAAGTCTACTCCAAAGTGACATTGCCTAGCGTTCGGCCAGGACAAAGTTGGGGAAGTCCTCAAACA
>JAEUQN010000065.1 GCA_016789725.1 Blastocatellia bacterium
TTGCCCGTGCGTAAGGCGATTGAGTATGCGCAGCAAATCGCGGCGGGCTTAGCGGCTGCCCACGAAAAAGGCATCGTGCATCGGGATTTGAAGCCGGAGAATTTAGTCGTCACGTACGATGGCCGCGTCAAGATTCTCGACTTCGGTTTAGCGAAATTGCGACCGCCCCGCAATGCTCCAGTGGGTTCGGACGTGGCGACGCAAAAACAACTCACGAGTCCCGGCACAGTGATGGGAACCGTCGCGTATATGTCGCCCGAACAAGTGCGTGGGCAAGACCTGGATCATCAGTCAGACATTTTCAGTTTTGGGCTGATTCTGTACGAAATGTTGGCCGGACAGCGCGCGTTTCAGAAGCAATCGTTGCCGGAAACGATGTCAGCGATTGCCAAAGAAGAACCACGCGACCTCAGCGAATTGAATAGCAAAATTCCGCCGCCGTTAGAAAAGATTGTGCGGCGCTGTTTGGAGAAGAAACCAGAGCGGCGCTTTCAATCCACGAGCGATTTGAGTTTTGCGCTGGAAGCGATGACATCCACTGGGTACGCCCGCGCCCTCGCGGGCAACTCCGGGCAAGAGGTCTCTTCATCGCTAACGGATACTTCGCCAAGCCAGCACGCGGGGGCGCGGGCGTACCCAGGCTGGCGCGCTCGCTTCGGCTGGATTGTGGCGGGCGTGCTGGGGCTGGCGTTGCTGGTAATGACAATGGCGTATTTCAATCGTTCGACTACTGATGTGCGCGCCGTGCGGCTGGCCTTTGTCCCGCCGGAGAACCTGGCGTTTGATAATGGACTATATGACTACGTGATCGTCTCGCCGGATGGACAGAAGCTGGTGTTTACGGGGCGGTCGGCGGATGGCAAGCGACAGCTCTGGATACGTCCGATTGGTTCAGCAGAAGCGCAACCGCTACTCGGCACCGATGATGCCATCGAACCTTTCTGGTCGCCGGACAGCCGCTCGCTTGGCTTTGTCTCGCAAGGTAAGCTCAAGCGGCTTGACCTTGGTGGCGGTCGTCCGCAAACGCTCTGTGATGTCCCGCAGTATAGGGGGGGGACGTGGGGCCGCACAGGCGTAATCCTTTTTGCATCAATATCGGCGGGCGGGGGATTGTTCCAGATTCCGGCCACAGGCGGCGAACCAAAGTCCGTAGCCAGTCTTGATCTGACGCGCAGTGAAAATCTTTATATGACCCCGCGCTTCCTGCCGGATGGTCGCCACTTTCTCTATCAAGTTGTTGGAAGGGGCTTCGAGCAGCGAGTTTTCGCCGGCTCGCTTGACTCTAACGAAGTGAAGCAGTTGCTAGTTGATGATGCACCCGCTGTATATGCGTCACCCGGCTGGTTGCTCTTTGTGCGTAAAGGGGCGCTACTAGCGCAGTCGTTCGACGCCGACCGTTTGGAACTGAAGGGCGAGGCGTTTCCGATCACGCAACCCGATAACAATACCTACATCTACGGCGTTCCCCTTTCCCTCTCGGAGAATGGTGTGCTGATCTGGCAGGGTACTCGGCTGCGTGAATATCAGCTTGTCTGGTTTGATCGTGAGGGAAAACAGCGCGGCACAGTTGTTTCGCCGCTCAAAGTGGCGATAGGTCAATCTCCACGCCTTTCACCGGATGGGAAGCGAGTCGCCATATCTCGCATTGATCTACAGACCCGGAATGGTGACATCTGGGTGATTGATGTGACACGCAATCTGCCCACTCGGCTAACCACTGATCCTTTAATTGATACTGATCCGATCTGGTCGCCGGATAGCAGCAGTGTAACTTTCTTTTCACGCAGAGGTGAACTATTAGGCCTTAATCGAATAGCTGCGAATGGCGTAGGGAACGAGGAGTCCGTGCTGAAAGGAGGCCGTGACCCATCTGACTGGTCAGCAGATGGGCGCTTCATCTTCTACAATCCGACAGTCGCAAAGACGCAGCGGGATGTCTGGGCGCTACCGCTCACAGGAGATCGCCAGCCGTATCCGCTCCTCAATAGCGAATTTGACGAATACCGGGCGCAACTCTCACCGGACGGGCGCTGGCTTGCTTACGTCTCGGATGAAGCGGGCAGTTATGAAGTCTACGTGCAACCGTTCACCGCTGACGGCAAGCTGGGCGGCAACGAACAGCGCATCTCGACCAGCGGCGGCAATCACCCGCGTTTCAGTCGCAACGGGCAGGAACTATTTTACGTTGCGGCAGATGGGATGATGATGGCTGTCGCCTTGAAGCCGAGCAGCGGGACGTTTGAGTTTGAGACGCCCAAAGCGTTATTCAAAACGCGCATGCTGACGGGGCTGATTCAGTCGGGGGGGGAATACGACGTAACGGCGGACGGGCAGCGGTTCCTGATCGGCACGCAGGTTGGCGAGCCGTCGCCGGTCAGCGTGATTTTGAATTGGACGGAAGGGCTGAAGAAATAGACTGCGCAAAACTATGTTATTAAATAAACAATTGATTGATCTCAGTCACACCGTCGAGCACGGCCTCGTCACCTATAACGGTTTGCCTGCGCCCATTATTTGCGATTACTGGAGCCGCGAACAATCGCGCGCGCATTACGCCGAGGGCGTCGAATTTCACATCGGCAAAATCGAAATGGTCGCCAATACTGGCACGTATCTCGATAGCCCGTTTCATCGTTATGCTGAGGGCAAAGACCTCTCTGAATTGCCGCTGGAATCGTTGGCGGAGTTGGATGGCATTTTAATTCACGCCGTTGGGATGCGTGCGATTGGGATGGACGCGATTCACGACGTGGTTGTCAAAAATCACGCGGTGCTGTTTCGCACCGATTGGTGGCGGCATTGGCAGACGGAAGAATATTGGTCAGGCAATCATCCGTTTCTAACTGCTGAAGCCGCGCAATATTTGGCCGACGAAGGTGCGGCACTGGTGGGCATTGATTCGTACAATATTGACGACACTACCGATTGGACGCGGCCCGCACATACGATTTTGCTTGGGGCTGAAATCCCCATCGTCGAGCATCTGTGTCATCTGGATCAATTGCCAGACGCGGGCTTTCGCTTTTCCGCTGTCCCGGTCAAAGTCAAAGGCTTTGGCACCTTTCCGGTCCGCGCCTATGCCGTCGTCGAACGGTAAGCTTGCATCCTTCTGCGGCGCAAGGTATACGTCTTCACACAATCATCGAACCGATAGACAACACGAGACAGCTTCGTTTGCGTCTCGTCTTAACTCTTTCAGAAACCAAATGAGCAGCAGCGAATTGAAAGGCGTTCTGATCGGCGCGGGCTTTTTTGCCGGATTTCAGGCCGAAGCGTGGCGGCGAATTCCAAGCGTAAAAATCGTCGCGGTGGCTGATCCTTTGTTATCCAAAGCCGAGCAATTTGCGGCGCAGTGGCAGATTCCCAAAACGTATGCAGATGCCGAAGCGATGCTGCATGCCGAGCGCCCGGATTTTGTGGACATCGTGACACGTCCCGACACACATCTGGCGCTAACCACGCTGGCCGCCCAACACGGTGCGCATGTCATTTGTCAGAAGCCGATGGCCCCGACGTGGAATGAATGTCAGCAAATGATGGCGGCGTGTCGGCAGGCAGGTGTGCGCCTGCTGATTCACGAAAACTGGCGCTGGCAACCCTGGTATCGAGAAATCAAACGGTTGCTCGAACAGGATCGTTTGGGGCGATTGTTCCATTTGGGCCTGCGCGTTCGGTTGGGCGATGGACGCGGCGCGGAGCCGTACGCTGTGCAACCGTATTTTCGAGACATGCCGCGCCTGTTGATTTACGAAACCGCCGTGCATTTTCTCGACACGTTTCGTTATCTGGCGGGCGAAATCAAAACGCTATTTTGCGCAACGCAACGCATCAATCCCGCCATTTGCGGCGAAGATTACGCGCTGATCCAGGCGACCTTCCTGAACGGCGTGCGCGGTTTGATTGACGCAAATCGCATTGCCGGCCCTGTGCCGTCGCCCGTTGCGTTTGGTACGTTGACGGCAGAAGGGGAGCGCGCATCTTTGCGCATGACGCCGGACGGCGATCTTTTCATCACGGATTATGGGGTGGCAGAACAGCCGCACGAATTCAGCAAACCGGACAGCGGTTACAAAGGCGACAGCGTATACGCCGCGCAGCAGCATTACGCGGATTGTTTGCGCTCTGGCTACCTTTGCGAAAGCGAGGGTGAAGCCTATTTGCCAACGGTGGAAGCGGTTCAGGCGTGCTATGAATCTGCCATTGTGCAACAAGTCATCCGACTTTAATCAGGACATCTCATGGTGAGCGAGACCAAAACATTTTACCTTGCTGTGCTGCCCGGTGATGGCATCGGGCCAGAAGTCATCACCGAAGGCGTCAAAGTGTTGCGCGCCATTGAGGCCAAACTCGGCGACGTGCAATTTGTCTGTCAGGAATTTTCTGTGGGTGCAAGCGAATATCTGCGCAGCGGCGATCCGTTGCCGCCAGAAACGTTCGAGCAAATCAAGCAGTGTGATGCGATTTTGCTCGGTGCGATGGGATTGCCCGACGTGCGCTGGCCGAACGGCGTCGAGATGACACCGCAGATTGATTTGCGCGAATGGCTGGATTTGTATGGCGGTTTGCGTCCGATTCGATTGCATCATGCCGAAGACTGTCCGCTCAAAAAATATCAGGCCGGAGCGATAGATTTTCTGCTCGTGCGCGAAAGCACCGAAGGTTTGTTTGCTGCGCGTAAGAATCTTGCCGCACTTGATGCCGCCGAAGCGTGCGACACGATGCGAATCACGCGCGCTGGCTCCGAACGATTGTTTCGCCTGGCCTTTCAGCAAGCACAAAAGCGTCGCCGCAAAGTCACGCTGGTAGACAAAGCAAATGTGCTGCCTTCGATGGCGTATTTTCGCGGCATCTTCGATGAGATCAGCCACGAATTTCCCGACATCGAAACCGAGCGCGTGTATGTAGATGCGATGGCGCTGTATTTGGTGCAGCGCCCGCATACGTTTGATGTCATCGTCACGGAAAACATGTTTGGCGACATTTTGTCGGATTTGGCGGCAGGATTGATTGGCGGAATGGGAATGGCTCCGTCCGCCGATTTGGGTGACCGCTACGCGGTGTTTCAGCCTTCGCACGGCTCTGCGCCGGACATCGCCGGGCAGGGAAAAGCGAACCCCATCGCCACGATTTTATCGGTGCAAATGATGCTGGAGTGGTTTGGTTTGGCGGAAGGCGCAACGTTGCTGGGAGCCGCCGTGGAAGCGGTCTTGCGCGATCCGATGCAGCGCACCACCGATCTGGGCGGAACGCTTTCGACCGCGGCGATGGGCGATCTGGTGGTGCAGCAAATTGGGTAGAGAAACCAGATCATTTTCCATTTTCCAATGTTCATTTTTCATTGGTTGCAGTCGGCCCGCGATGACAAATGAAAATCAAAAATGGAAATTACTCACAACACCTTTGGATAAGAACATTCTGTGAAAGACGGCTATTCCATCTTCGACACGCACACGCATCTGGGGTACGGCGTACATCACGGGCGGCGCATCACGGCGGATGAATTGCTGCGCGGGATGGACAGCTTTGGCGTAGATCGCTCGCTCGTGATTCCGTTTCCCGTTGTCGAAGATCATCACGCCACACACGATGAAATTTATGAGGCCGTCAAAGCGCATCCTGATCGCTTTACAGGCGCGGCGTGCTTGTATCCATATCTTCCGCGCGATGAATTTCGAGATGAGGTGAAACGCTGCGTTGAGGAGCTGGGCTTTCGCGCAATCAAGTTGCAACCGCAGTATCACGCGCTCAATCCATTATGGCCCACCAGCGAGTTCTTTTTTGAAACGGCGCTTGCCTACAACCTGCCAATCGTCGTTCACACAGGCAGCGGCATTCCCTATTCACTGCCATCGTTGTACATCGTTCCGGCGCGAAAATATCCTGATTTGCAAATCGTGTTGGGGCATTGCGGAGGTGGCGGATTATTGTTAGCCGAAGCCATTGTCGCGGCGATGGTTTGCCCGAACATTTCTCTGGAGCTTTCGTCGTTGATGCCACATCACATTGCGGAAGTGTTGCAACATGTCCCGTCGAATCGGTTGATGATTGGTTCAGACTTGCCCGAAAGCCTGACCACTGAACTCTCCAAGATTTTGTTCATGCAATTATCGCCCGAAGCGACGCGCGACATTTTTTGGGATACGGCTCAGGCCCTGTTCATTTGAGGAATTGCACATGAAAAATATGAGTTGCTTAGGATTGTTGTTGTGGCTTGCTATCGCCGTAACTGCCCAGCCCTCCACGCCGAACATTGTGTTCATTATCTCGGACGATCACGGTTGGCAGGATTACGGGTTTATGGGGCATCCACACATCAAGACGCCAAACCTGGATAAATTGGCGGCGCAATCGCTGGTGTTTTCGCGTGGTTATGTGCCAACGGCGCTCTGTTCTCCGAGTTTGGCGACAATTCTAACCGGACGCTATCCGCACGAACATCTGATTACGGGGAACGATCCGCCCGCCCCGCCCGGCGGCAATAAAAATCATCCCCAGTATATGGCGGACTGGGACACGATGCGTTCGTTTGTTACCACTCGGCCAACGTTGCCGCGATTATTGCAGCAAAAAGGCTACGTCAGTTTGCAAACGGGCAAGTGGTGGTTGGGCGATTACACAAACGGTGGCTTCACACACGGGATGAGTCACGGCGACAAAGCGCGCGGCGGGCGACACGGCGACGCGGGCTTAGAGATTGGGCGCAGCACGATGCAGCCCATTTATGATTTCATCGGCAATGCCCGCCGCGACCAGAAACCGTTTTTTGTCTGGTATGCGCCAATGTTGCCGCACGATCCGCACAACGCGCCGCAACGCCTGCTGGCAAAATACAAAGACAAAGCGCCGGACCTGGAAACCGCTAAATATTGGGCCAATGTCGAATGGTTCGATGAAAGTTGCGGGCAATTGCTGGATTACCTCGACCGCGAACAGTTGCGCGAGAACACGATTGTTATGTACGTCACGGACAATGGTTGGGTGCAGGGGCCAGCCCGCGATAGCCACAGTGTTCGTTCTAAGCGTACGCCGTATGACGCCGGGATTCGCACGCCGATTATGGTGCGTTGGCCGCAGCATATAAAACCACGCCGTTCGCCGCATTTGGCGAGTTCGCTGGATTTGTTGCCGACGATTCTGGGTGCCGTGAAGCTACCTGCACCGAGCGGTTTGCCAGGCGTCAATCTGTTACAAGAAAAAGCCGTCACCGTGCGCAAGACTTTGTACGGAGCGATCTTCACACACGATGCCGTAGACATTCGCCAGCCCGCCGCGAATCTGTTGTCGCGTTGGATTATTGATGGCGATTGGAAGCTGTTGGTGCCCGTGAGCAATCCACCAAAAGATCGCGGAACGCCGGAACAGCCGCCACAAATAGAGTTGTATCGCCTCACCGGGGATGCGACAGAAACAACGAACCTGGCCGAAAAAGAGCGTGCGCGCGTGAAGGTGCTCAAGCGAAAATTGGATTCGTGGTTCGGAGGAAATCAATGAGCCACTGGCAACGCACCGTGCAAGTATTTCTTATTCTTTTGGTGTTGGGCGGCGTGTTTCCCAACCAGGCACAGCAGCGCCCGAACATTCTTTTTGCCATTGCCGATGATTGGGGCTTTGGGCACGCCAGCGCGTATGGTTGTAAATGGGTCAACACTCCGGCCTTTGATCGTGTGGCGCGCGAAGGCTTGCTGTTCACGCGGGCTTATACCCCGAATGCGAAATGCGCGCCGTCACGGGCGATCTTGCTGACCGGGCGCAATTCTTGGCAGCTTGAAGAAGCCGCGAACCATATTCCGTTTTTTCCTGCGAAGTTCAAAACGTGGGTTGAATCGCTTGGCGATCACGGTTATTTCACGGGGTTCACGGCCAAAGGTTGGGGGCCAGGCGTAGCCAATGATCCGAACGGGAGGCCGCGTCAAATGACGGGCAAGCCGTTCAATCAACGCAAAGTGCAAGGCCCCACCAGCGGCATCGAAGGCAATGATTACGCCGAAAACTTTACTGACTTCCTGAATGCCGCACCTAAAGACACTCCATGGAGTTTTTGGTACGGCGCAACGGAGCCGCATCGCGCGTATGAATACGGCTCCGGCGTGACCAAGGGCGGCAAGAAGCTAAGCGATATTGATCGTGTGCCAGCGTTCTGGCCGGACAATGACACGGTGCGTAATGACCTGCTCGATTACGCCTTTGAAGTTGAGCATTTTGATCGTCATTTGGGGCGAATGCTCGTGTTGTTAGAGCAACGCGGATTGCTTGAGAACACGATTGTAATTGTCACGTCCGATCACGGCATGCCGTTTCCGCGAGCCAAGGGACAGGCCTATGAGTTCTCCAATCACGTTCCTCTCGCCGTGATGTGGAAGCGCGGGATTAAGGCCGCTGGTCGTACGATTGAGGATTATGTAAGCTTCACCGATTTGGCACCGACGCTAATTGAACTCGCTGGTTTGAAGTGGAACGAGACCGGCCTGCAACCCACCATTGGGCGCAGCCTCAACGCCATTTTCAATTCCACCAAAGCCGGTCGCGTAATTCCGGCGCGCGATCACGTGTTGATTGGCAAAGAACGGCACGATGTTGGCGCGCCAAACGATGTCGGCTACCCGATTCGCGGCATCGTCAAAGACGACGTGTTGTATTTACGCAATTACGAAATTGATCGCTGGCCGGTCGGCAACCCTGAAACAGGCTATTTGAATTGTGATGCGGGCGCGACAAAAACGAACATTCTGCAACTGCGACGCAGCGGCGGCGAAACGCGCTTCTGGCAACTATCGTTCGGCAAACGTCCGAGCGAAGAATTATACGATTTGAAGCGCGATCCCGATTGCGTACAGAACCTGGCAAATAATCCAAAGTATCAAGTACACAAGAGAAAGCTCAGCACGCAAATGACGCGCGAACTCAAAGCCCAGGGCGATCCCCGCCTGTTTGGCAAAGGCTATCTATTCGATCAATATTTGTACGCGAACCCGGAACAACGCAACTTTTACGAACGGTTTATGCGCGGCGAAAAAGTGAAAGCGAATTGGGTCAATGAGAGCGACTTTGAGAAAGAACCGATCAAATGAGAGGGTGATTATGAAAAGACTACCCCTGTTTTTCCTGGTGTTCGTTTTAGGGGCGAGCTGGCACATAGAATCAGAAGCACAAGGCCGCTCCGCGCAAAACGCCCCGCCCCCGAAACCTAACATCCTGATTTTGTACGCCGACGATTGGCGACACGATACGCTCGGCATTGCCGGACACCCCATCGTCAAAACCCCCAATATTGACGCTCTTGCGCGCTCCGGTGTGCGTTTCACGCGGGCGCACGTGACGACTTCGATTTGTGGCGTCAGTCGAGCTTCACTGTTCACCGGGCAATGGATGGCGCGACACGGCAATCCGGCGTTCGAGATGTTCAAGACACCCTGGAGCGAAACGTATCCCGGACTGTTGCGCGCGAACGGCTATCACGTCGGTCACATCGGCAAATGGCACAACGGCAAATTTCCGGCGGAACAGTTTGATTTCGGACGTTCGTATGCTGGCACGCATTACCAAAAACAACCCGACGGCACGACGATTCATGTGACGCAGAAAAACGAAAACGATGCGCTCGAATTTTTACGCACGCGCCCGCAGGACAAGCCTTTCGTTCTGACGCTTGCCTTTTTCGCCACGCACGCCGAAGACCAGAATCCGAAACAGTACCTCTATCAACCGCAGAGCGAGGCGTTATACCAAAACACCATCATCCCAACACCAAAAACAGCGGGCGATGAATATTTCAAACGCCTGCCTCCATTCATTGCCAACGAAAAGAACGAAGGCCGCAATCGCTGGCATTGGCGCTTTGATACGCCGGAAAAATATCAGCAGTACATGAAAGCGTATTACCGGTTAGCGACCGAAGTAGACACGACGATTGGGCGCGTGTTGGCGCAGTTGAAGGCAAACGGATTAGATGACAACACCCTCGTAATTTTCACCACCGACAACGGCTATTTTCACGGCGAACACGGGCTGGCCGACAAATGGTATCCGTATGAGGAATCCATCCGCGTACCGTTGATTGTGCGCGATCCACGGATGCCGAAGATGATGCGCGGCAAGACGAACGATGACTTTGTGCTGAATGTGGATACGGCTCCCACGATCCTGGCGGCGGCTGGTGTGGCGGCTCCCGCGCGGATGCAAGGCCGCGATTTCGCACCGCTCTATTTAGCCCAAAAGAAACCCGCGTGGCGGCAAGAGTTTTTTTACGAACACTCGACCATTCGCAACACCGATTTCATTCCATCGTCCGAAGCATTGGTGCGCCGCGAGATGAAATACATTTACTGGCCGGATTTCAAAACTGAAGAATTGTTTGACCTGAAACGCGATCCGCACGAAACGCGCAATCTGGTAAATGATCCGAAATTTGCGAAGCCCCTTCAACAATTACGCCAACGCTTTGCGGAATTGAAAGCGCAGGCGCATCACTAACAACTATGAAACTGCAACGCACAATGCTTTGTCTATTGATTTGCTGCTGGTGTGCATCGCTTGTCACCGCGCAGCGCAGGCCGAATATCGTGCTGATCTTTGCTGATGATTTGGGCTGGAAAGATGTGGGCTATCAAGGCTCAGATTTTTACGAAACGCCCAACCTTGACCGATTAGCCAAAGCGGGCATGGTGTTCACCCAGGCCTATGCAGGCGCAGGCAATTGCGTGCCGAGTCGAGCCGTGATGCTGTCCGGGCAATACAGCCCGCGCCACAGCGTGTATGCCGTGGGCGACACCGAACGGGGGCCAAAGAAACTGATGCGATTGATTCCGATTCCGAACAAAAGCGGCCTTGCGCCTGCAAACATTACGATGGCTGAGGCCTTAAAAGACGCGGGCTATACGACGGGACTCTTTGGCAAATGGCATCTGGGTGGTCAGGACGGTGCAAGGCCGCAGGAGCAGGGCTTTGATACTTATTTTGATTCGCGTCCGAATCCGAATCAGAAACGCGACGAACCGGAAGACCCGAAAGGTATTTATTCGCTGACGCGTGCGGCGGCAAAGTTCATCGAGACCAATCAAGACAGGCCATTCTTTGCGTATCTGGCGCATCACGCCATTCACTCGGCATTGGAAGCGCGCCCCGCTTCGCTGGCTAAATTTCAGGCCAAGCAACCCGGCGCACAGCACAAGCATGCGTTGTATGCTGCGTGTTTGTACGATCTGGATGATGGGGTGGGATTGTTGCTCGGAAAATTGAAAGAACTCGGCCTCGACAAAAACACTTTGGTGATTTTCATGAGTGATAACGGCGGCACACAGCAATCGTCGCAGGAACCACTACGCGGCAACAAAGGTGCGTATTACGAAGGCGGCATCCGCGAACCATTCATTGCCTATTGGCCGGGTGTTATCAAACCCGGCTCGCGCAATACGACGCCTATTCACAACGTGGATTTGTATCCTACGTTTCTTGCCGCAGCGAGCGCGAACGCACCCAAACCGCTCGACGGCGAAAGTCTGCTGCCGTTATTCAAAGGCACCGGCAAGCTCAAACGCCAAGCGATCTTTTGGCATTTTCCTGGCTATCTGGATGATCCCGTGATTCGTGGCCGCGATCCCGTCTTTCGCACGCGCCCCGTCAGCGTGATTCGCAAGGGCGATTGGAAACTGCATCTCTATCACGAGGAATGGCAGCTTGATGGTGGGCGCGAAACGCTTGCGACAAACAATGCCGTCGAACTGTACAACATCGCAATGGATATCGGCGAACGCCATAATCTGGCTAATACGAACAAGGCCAAGCGCGATGAGTTACTCAATGAGCTACTGGCGTGGATCAAAGCGACGAATGCGCCGTTGCCGACAGAAAAGCATCCTGCGTATGCGCCGGACGGAAAGGCAGCCAAACAGGCAAATAAATAAACAAGAAAACTATGAACCTCCAACGCATCACCTTGAGCCTTGTTCTCTTGACGTTCATTTGGCAATCGCCTGTCACAACGGCACAGCGTCAACCCACCAGACCCAATATTTTGTTCTGCTTTGCCGATGACTGGGGGCGGTATGCCAGCATTTATGCGACGCTCGAAAAACAGCCTTCACTCAATCAAATCGTCAAAACACCCAATATTGATCGGGTCGCGCGCGAAGGGGTGGTGTTTCGGCGCGCGTTTGTGAATGCGCCGTCGTGTACGCCGTGTCGCAGCGCGCTCTTGTCCGGGCGCTACTTTTTCAATACCGGGCGCGGCGCGATTTTGCAGACGGCCCAGTGGGACGCGGCCATTCCGAGCTACCCCCATTTGTTGCGCGACGCGGGCTATCACATTGGCGAAACGTACAAGGTCTGGAGCCCCGGCACGCCGAACGATGCGCCGTTTGGCGCGGGCAAATATGCGTACGAAAAAGCAGGCAACCTGCCGAATAACTTTTCGGAAAACGTGACGGAGATGGTTAAGCAAGGCCAATCGCTTGAGGCCGCGCGCGAAAAAATCTACGGGCAAGTCAAAGCGAATTTCGACGCCTTTCTCGCGGATCGCAAAACGGGACAGCCCTGGCATTATTGGTTTGGACCGACCACGACGCACCGCCGCTGGGTCAAAGGCTCGGGCAAAAAGCTGTGGAGTATCGAACCCGATTCATTAAAAGGCAAGCTGCCGCCATTTCTGCCCGATGTTCACGAAGTGCGCGAAGATGTGGCCGATTATCTAGGCGAAGTGCAGGCCTACGACGCTTACATCGGTGTGTTGCTGAAACGGTTGGAAGAAACGGGCGAGATGGACAACACGTTGATCGTCATCAGCGGCGATCACGGGATGCCCGGCGTGACGAACGGCAAATGCAATCTGTATGACTTCGGCACGGGCGTGGCGTTGACGGCACGCTGGCCCAACGGGATCAAAGGCAAAGGTCGTGTGATTGATGATCTCGTCAGCCTGCCCGATTTAGCGCCGACGTTTTTGGAAGCGGCGGGCGTGTCGTTGCCCGCTGGTATGAACGCGCGCAGTTTGCTGAACGTGCTCCGCGCCAATAAAAACGGGCAGATCGAAGCACAACGCAATTGGGTGATTGCCGGACGTGAACGCCATGTCGCGTTTGCGAACGAAAACAATTTGCCGTATCCGCAACGCAGTTTGCGCACGCCGGAGTTTTTGTACATCCGCAACTTCAAACCCGAACGCTGGCCGCTCGGCTATCCCGTGACCGTGACGGACACGACCACCCCGACGCAGCAGGAATTGGAAGAACAAACCTACGCCGCCTTTGCCGATATGGACGCCAGCCCGACGAAAGCGTGGCTGGTGCTGCATCGCAACGAACCGCAATGGAAAAGGTTCTATGACATCGCGTTTGCGCGTCGCCCCGGCGAAGAGTTGTACGATTTGCGACGTGATCCGTTCCAGATGAACAATGTTGTGGCTGATCCGAAATACGCGAACGACAAAGCGCGATTGTCCGCACAACTGATGCGGGTATTGACCGATGCGGGCGATCCGCGTGTGACGGGTGAGGCACAAACATTTGAACGTCCACCGTTCACCGATCCCAGCCCACAACAGCCACAACGGAGAGCTTCGCAATGAACAAATTCGCCACTTTCCTGGTGTTATTCTTTGTCGCCCTGCCTATCGTCTGCGCGCAATCGCGCAATGCCACGCGCCCGCCGAATATCGTGCTGGTGTTGATTGATGACTACGGTTGGGCCGACACCGGATGTTACGGCAGCACCTATCATCGCACGCCGAACATTGATGCGCTCGCGGCGCGCGGGATGCGCTTCACCGATGCCTATGCGGCTGCGCCTGTCTGTTCGCCGACGCGCGCCGCCTTGATGACGGGCAAGCATCCGGCGCGACTGCATTTGACCGATTGGCTGCCCGGTCGTGATGACAAACCGAATCAGAAACTCGCACGTCCGACGATTCGACAGGAATTACCGCTCGCGGAAACGACACTTGCGGAAGCCTTGCAAAAAGTGGGTTATAAAACCGCGCACATCGGCAAATGGCATTTGGGCAATGCGGGCTTTGAGCCGGAAAAACAAGGCTTTGATTTGAACGTCGCAGGCGATCACACTGGCACCCCGCTCAGCTATTTTGCGCCGTATCAACGCGACGGGCGGTTTATGCCCAAGCTCGAAAGCGCGCCGCCGGGCGAATACCTAACCGACCGTTTGACCACCGAATCCGAACGCTTCATCGAACAACATAAAGACCAACCGTTTTTCCTCTACCTGTCGCATTACACCACGCACATCCCGATGAAAGCGAAAGCGGAGTTGATTGCGAAATACCGCGCGTTGCCGAAGCCCGAACGCGGGCAAAACAATCCTGTTTATGCAGCGATGATCGAAAGCATGGACGAGAGCATCGGGCGATTGATGCGCAAGCTGGAACAGGCAGGAATCGCGGACAACACGGTGTTCATTTTTACGGCAGACAATGGCGGACTGGCTACACCGGAAGGGCCGGATACGCCTGCGACGACGAACGCGCCGCTACGGGCAGGTAAAGGCTATCTGTACGAAGGCGGCATCCGCGTGCCGCTGATTGTGACCTGGCCGCAACGAATTAAAGCGGGCGGCGTCCATCGCACGCCTGTGAATTCAATGGATTTGTTTGCGACCGCAGTCGAAATCGCTGGGTTGAAAAACACGACCGGCGTAGACGGCATGAGTTTATTGCCATTGCTAACTGGACGTGGCAATCTCACGCGCGATGCCTTGTACTGGCATTATCCGCATTACAGCAATCAAAGCATTAACGGCGGTCACTTCGATCAACCCGGTGCCGCAATCCGGCAGGGTGATTACAAACTGATCGAGTTTTATCAGGCCAATCACGTCGAGTTGTACGATTTGAAACACGACTTGAGCGAACAACGCGATCTGGCGCGCAGTCGCCCCCAACAAGCACAGAAACTACGACAAAAGCTGGCAGCTTGGCGAGCATCAGTCGGCGCGCAAATGATGACACTTAACCCGAATTACAAAGCTGCGAAGTAAGCAGTGCGGGAATGCATGAATACTCTTTCAGATATTGCAGAACAACGACTCCATAACCAACTTTTAAGCCACACGACGCTCAATCAGCCGCGTGAAGTTGTGCAGTGGATGGGCGCAATGCAGGCGCAGGATTATGCGGGCGCGAAATGGGCGATTGCACAGCGCGCGCAAGGTCTGACGGATGCGGCGCTAGATAGTGCTCTGGCCGATGGCTCGATTCTGCGCACGCATGTTTTGCGCCCGACGTGGCATTTTGTAGCGCCGTCGGACATTCGCTGGATGCTGCAATTGACCGCCCCGCGCGTGCATGCCTTCAACGCTTTTCAGTATCGCAAACAGGAATTGGATGATGCCACCTTCAAGAAAAGCAACGCGGCACTGACCAAAGCTTTGCGCGGAGGTCGGCAATTGACGCGCCCGGAATTGGCGGCTGCGCTCGAACGCGCTGGGATTGCGACGGACGATTTGCGCGCGACGTTATTGGTGATGCGCGCGGAATTAGATGGCATCGTTTGCAGCGGTGCGCGACGAGGCAAGCAGTTCACGTATGCCTTGCTCGAAGAACGTGTGCCCCCGGCTCCTGCCCGCACGAAGGAAGAAGCGCTCGCCGAACTCGCCACGCGCTATTTACAGAGCCGTGGCCCTGCGACACTAAAAGATTTTGCCTGGTGGTCGGGGCTGACCGTTGCCGAAGCCAAAGCGGGAATCGAAAGCGTGCAGTCACAATTCAACTCTGAAACGGTAGATGGGCAGACTTATTGGTTTCCTGACCTTGCGTTGCCCGCGCGCAGCAAAACGCCGACTGTACATTTATTGGCAACGTATGATGAATATCTGATCGGCTATAAAGATCGCAGCGCCGTCGTCAATCCGACGGAGGCAGCGCAAGTTGTCGGTGGCGAAGTTTTCACTTCGACCATCGTGCTTGACGGTCAAGTCGTCGGCGTCTGGAAGCGAACACTCAAGGCAGGTTCTGTCAGTCTTGCAACGACGCTGTTCACAAAGCTGACGATAGCACAAACCCAAGCAGTTGCCGCTGCTGCACAGCAGTATGCAACCTTTCTAAATCTGCCGCTGGCACAATCATAATTGGCTTAAAGCGGTTTTCAGTTGGGTGCGCCCGCGCCCTCGCAGGCAGAGACTCGGCAGCGATACCTTTCTCGGCAACGGAGACACCCGCGAGGTTGCCTGCGTGAGGCACGAGGCGCACCGCACGCACTTGAACACTTCTATATGAAATTACGCACAATATTTTTTTTGAGACTTTGTTTCGTTTTGCTGAGCTTCACTTGGAGCGGGCAATTGTGGGCGCAAACTGCCGCGCGTCCCAATGTTGTCCTCTTCATTGCGGATGATCTGGCGTGGGAAGACACGGGCGCGTATGGCAATCCGAAAGTTGGCACCCCGAACATAGATCGGCTGGCGCGCGAAGGGCTGCGATTTACGCGCGCGTTTGTGACGATCTCTTCGTGCAGTCCCAGCCGTTCCAGCTTGATCACCGGACGCTATCCGCACAGTGCCGACGCGGAGCAATTGCACTGGCCGTTGCCAGCCGAACAAGTGACGTTTGTCGAAAAGCTCAAGGCCACTGGTTATTGGACGGCGGCCTCCGGCAAATGGCATCTCGGCGCGGCGGTGAAAAATCGTTTTGATCTCGTAGACGATCCGGGCGAAGCAGGATTTCAAACTGATCCGAAGACGGGCAAGATGCTGGCGGCAGACGACAGCGGCGCTGCCGGGTGGTTGCCGGTCATGCAGAAACGTCCAACTGACAAGCCATTTTTCCTCTGGTTTGCCGCACTTGATCCGCATCGCGATTATGTCGAAAACAGCATTGCCAATCCGCACAAACCGGCGGATGTGATTGTGCCGCCGCATTTGCCGGACACGCCGGAAGTGCGCTATGAACTTGCGCTGTATTATGACGAAATTACGCGACTCGATGAAAATGTGGGCAAAGTGATGACGGAACTGGAACGGCAAGGCGTGGCTGACAACACGTTGATTTTATTTATCAGCGACAATGGTCGTCCGTTTCCCGGCGCGAAAACGACGATGTATGACTTTGGCATTCGCACGCCGTTGCTGGCGCGTTGGCCGAAAGGCATTCGGCGCGGACTGGTGTCGGACAGCTTAATCAGCAGCATTGATCTGGCACCGACCATCTTGCAACTCGCGGGCGCGACCGTTCCCTCAACCGTGCAGGGCAAAAGTTTTGTGAATGTTCTGAAGAATCCGAAAGCGAAAATTCGTGACGCGATTTATGCCGAAAAGAATTGGCACGATTACGAAGACCGTGTGCGCGCGGTGCGCAATGAACGTTTCAAATACATTCGCAATGATTACCCTGATTTGGCCGGCACGCCGTCCGCTGATGCCGGGCGCAGTCCGACGATGGACGCGATTCGTCGTTGGCACAGAGAAGGGAAGTTGACGCCATTGCAAAGCCGCATTTTCCAAGCCCCGCGCCCGGCTGAAGAACTCTACGATGTCATCGCTGATCCTCTCGAAATCAACAATCTGGCGGGCAATCCGCGTTATGCCAAAACGCTCGCCACTTTGCGCGCCAGGTTGAAGCAATGGGGCGACGAGACGAATGATGTGTTGCCTGTGCGCCGCACACCGGATGAATTTGATCGTGTGACCGGACAGCCTTTGCCGGGCCGCAAGTTGCCACGTCTGAGCAAGCAGGAAATGCAACGAGCGTTAGGAAAATAGCCAGCGTGATGGGCGGGCGGCGTGCTGATTGTGACGAATCCGCTCAGTCTGTTGCCGCCGCCTCCCACCCCATCAGGAAATCTTTTCTGCAAAAAAATTTAGGCGTGATAGGTTTTCCTGCCGGTTGTCGCTTTAGCCACTGAGAACAAAATAAGAACTTCTGAAAGGAGCGAACCATGTCCGTTTTCGTTTTAGTTCACGGTGCTTGGCAGGGCGCGTCTACGTGGGATTGGGTCGCCGCACAATTGCGCGCGGCGGGGCACGCGGTTTATACGCCATTACTGACAGGGTTAGGCGCGCATGCGCATCGCCTTACACCGGACATCAATTTGAGCACGCATATTCAAGATGTCGTGAGCCTGCTCGAATACGAGGATTTGAAGCACGTCACGTTAGTCGGACACAGCTACGCGGGCATGATCATCACCGGCGTTGCCGAAGCGGCGAGCGAACGTCTTGCGCGGTTGGTGTATGTAGATGCTTTTGTGCCGCAAGATGGGCAATCGGTGTTGCAGTTGTTGCCCGCACCGTTTCAGCAGGCCTTTCGCGCACAAGCCGACGCAGAAGGTGATGGCTGGCGGCTCAAGGCCAGCGAACGGCAATTGGATTTGTGGGGCTTGAAAGACCCATTGGCGCGCGCGTTTGTGCGCTCGAAGTTGTGCGATTTTTCGCTCAACTGTTTTGCGGAATCATTGAATCTGCCGACGAATGCCGCCGCGCAATTGGATCGCACGTACATTGCTTGTACGGCTGAAGATTATCCCGCGCGCGTGGCCTTTCAGCCGTTTGCGACGCAGGCGCAACAAGCTGGATGGCCCTATTTTGAGCTTCCGACCGGACACGATTGCCACGTTGAAATGCCGGAAGAATTCAGTCAAATCTTGCTGAATCTCAACTCATAGAAAGAAACCACGGAGCGCTCGGAGTACAGGGAGAAAAACCAGACAGGGTGAAAAGGATTTTTCACCGGATTACAAAAGAATTCTTGTTAATCCTGCTCTCCATCCTGTTAATCCTGTCCATATATCTCCGCGCGCTCCGTGGTTTTATGACTCTTTACTTTGTAACGAATCCTTGGGAAAGAAAGGGGAACCTATGATTCTCGTCGTTGGAGCTACTGGGTTTTTAGGGGGTGAAATTTGTCGCCGCTTGACGCAAGCTGGTCAATCGGTTCGCGGTTTAGTCCGCGCGACTTCTGATCCGAACATAACCGCAAACCTCCAGGAACTGGGCGTGCAATTGGCAACAGGCGATCTCAAAGACAAAGCTTCGCTCGTCGCGGCCTGTCAGGGCATCACCTCAATTATTTCCACCGCGACCGTCACACGTTCCAGCCAACCGGGTGACAGCATCGAACTGACCGATGCCGCCGGGCAACAAGCCCTCATCGCAGCCGCACTGGAAGCAGGCGTGTCGCAATTCATCTATGTTTCGTATTCCGGCCAGATTGGTACAGACGATCCACTTACGCTCGCCAAGCGCGGCGTCGAAGAACGTTTGCGCGCGAGCGGTATGACGTACACGATTTTGCGTCCCAGCTATTTCATCGAAGCCTGGCTCAGCCCCGTGTTTGGCTTCGATGCCGCAAATGCCAAAGCGACGATTTACGGCGCAGGCGAAAACAAACTCAGTTGGATTTCGCTTGGCGAGGTGGCGGCGTTCGCAGTTGAGAGCCTGACGAATCCAGCCGCGCGCAATGCTGTACTGGAACTCGGTGGCCCCAATGCGCTCAGCCCGTTGGAAGTTGTGCGGATTTTTGAAGAAATCAGTGGGAAGCAATTCGACGTGCAACACGTCCCGGAAGAAGCTCTCATCGCGCAACAAGCCAATGCGACAGATTCGATGCAACGTGCGTTTGCGGCTTTGATGCTGGCCTATGCGAAAGGCGATGTGATTCCGATGGAGGCGACGTTGCAACAATTTCCAATTGCCCTGACCTCGGTACGCGAATTCGCACAACGAACGGTATAAACGTGCAAGAGAGTTCAGCGTTCACGCTTCAGCGTGCGAGTCTCCAAATACAAAACACGCTGAAGCGTGAACTCTCAACATCATTCCATTTCCAACAATGCTTTGGCCGCTTGCAAATCCGGCGTGTCAAAGCCTTCCGTAAAACCGGCATAAATTTCTGCTAAACGTTTGCGTCCCTCAGCTTCGTTGCAGCGCCGCAAGCTCATCGCTGCACGCAACGCCAGTGACGCAGCACTCTGCCGCTGCGCCACCGTTAGGGCGAGGTGAAACCAGTGTTCCGCCTCGCCCGCCGTTTCCGGTCGCACACGCAGGCATTCGCCGCGCAGGCGATATAACTCGGCTTCCCAATTGCGCTCGTCGTTTTTCTCAACAAAGGATTGCATGTCATCCAGCGTCGCCAACGCCTGTTCGACTTGATTAGTTTTGAGGTACGTCTCCGCCAGCAGCAGCAAGCAATGCGGGCGCAGCACTTCAGTTCCTGTGGCGAGCGAAGTTGCCAAGCCGCGTTGCATTTGCGCGATGCCTTCTTCGACTTGCCCGCTTTCGGACAACGCCCAACCGTGCAACAACTGGCCCCAGCCGGAAAACTGCGCCAGCCCATGTTCGGTCGTTAACTCCATGACCTGTGTTGCCAGTTCGCGCACCTTGGCAGGCTCCCGCCGATATTGATGCAGAAATGCGGCGTAGGTCAGCGCATACGCCTGACTCGGCGCGTGTGCGACTTCGCGCGCAATTTCCATCGCTTCCTGACTCTGCTGCAACGCCTGATTGGGAAAGCCGAGCAGCCACAACAACCAGCCATAAAACAACCGTCCCGCCGCGCCCGGTTCCTGACCGTACAAATACGTCAACGCGTGATGTCGTTTGCGGTCGTGCCGCGTCAGCAGCTCAGCAAAATACGGACGCGCTTCCGTCAATTCGCCCAAGCTGAACAACGGGCCGCCAACCATTCGCAAGGCTACGACGACGGCTTCGTTTTGTTGTTGCTGTGCCAGCTTGAGAAATTCCTGCCCCAATGTGGCTGCCTGGCGATGACGACCGCTGACCCAATGATTGACGGCCAACCCAAACAACACCGGCAACAAATGCGGTGTGTCACCGAGTTGCTGACACAAAGCGCGTGCGCGCGCGTACGTTTGCCCGACTTCCGCCGCCGCAAAGCCTTTGGTGGCGGAGAGGATGTTACCCAACACTACCTGCAACGCCAGTTCCTGCTCCTGCGTTTCGGTCGTGTCCGGCAAGGTTTCCAGATTGGCCAAGCCGCGATGCGCGAGCGTCAACGCTTCCTGTGTGGCCAGCACTTTCACTGCATTCAGCGATGCAAGTCGGAAGTATGCTGCGGCGCGCAGAAAGTCGCGGGCGACTTCAAATAAATGTGCTAATTCCGAAGCGATTTGCGCGCTCTGTTGTCCATAAAACATCAGCAATGCTTGGGCGACCGCCTCACTCATCGTCGCGCGTCGCGTCGCTCGCAGCGTGGCATACAGTTCGTTTTGATAGAGCACATGAACAAACCGATACCGAACGGTGAGCGCGCGATTCGGGAATTCGCTTTCGTTAACCAGCTTCACAAACGCAAAGACGCGTTCCAGCTTTTCCAATCGCTCTTCCACCTCTTCCGCATCCAACTGCAACGCCTGCGCAACGACGGCGGAATCGAATTCATACCCTTGCACGCTCGCGGCGACCAACAGTTTGCGGTCATCTTCGCTGAGCTGCGCAATTTTGCGTTCGATCATTCCGCGTACCGATTCCGGTAATTCGCGCGCAAGATCGGGCAGCGGTTGCGCCAACATCCATTGGCCCACTTGTTCCGCCAGCACCCCGCGATCTCGCAGGTAGCGCACGAGGTCGGCCATAAACAACGGATTGCCTTCCGTCTTCGCTTGAATCAAGTGCGGCAGTTCGGGCGGAAAGCGATGCTGCGGGAATTCGAGCGCGAAATAGGTTTCGATTTCGGTGAGCGAAAGATAATCGAGCGTCAGTTCACGACACAGCCCGCGTGCCTGTAAATCCGGCCTGATCTGCAAAAATGGATGCTTCGTTAATAACAAATCGGACGGGCGATAGGTGACAAGAATCAACACGCGCATCGTGTCGAATTTGCCCGCCAGAAAGCTGAGTAAATCAATGGTCGAAACGTCCGCCCAGTGCAGATCGTCAAAGAACAACACGAGCGGCATCGTTTGTGACAGTGCTTGTAAGAGCGCCGCCAGTTCGCGCTTCATCCGTTCCTGCGAAGCGTTGCGCACTTCTTCCAGCAACCGCGATGCGGAAGAATTTTCGTCGCCGAGGGTGGCAATCTGCGCATACCAGGTCGGCGCAAGCTGTCGCATCGTGCGCGCACAGAAACCATCCCGATCCGCGCGCAGTAAAGCTTCTAATGCTTCGAGCAGCGGCAAATAAGCTTCAGTTCCTGCCAATCGTTCCGAGCATCGTCCGCGTGCAATCAGGCACGTTTGTTGATTGGCTTGGACCGACAAAAATTCTTCGACCAAAGTTGTCTTACCCATTCCCGGCTCACCTGCCACACAAAGCAACAGGCTCTGTCCGGCATCAAAAGCGGCCTGTAATTCCAACCGTTCTTTGTCTCGACCCACTGTTTTGCGACGGAGCGATGAAGCGGAAACGGGGCGAAGTGACGCATCGCTTTTTCTCGCTGTTTCTCCATCGCTCGTTCTCGCAATCTCTGCTAACACCGCTTCCACTTCCGCTGCGGTTGGTCGCAAACGCGCGTCTTTTTCGAGCATCAGCAATAACAATGCATTCAGCCTTGGCGGCAGCGCAGGATTCAATCGCGACGGTACGATGGGGGTTTGCTGTGCGATGGCTTGCAGCAAGCCAAGCAGGTTGGCGGCATTGAAGGGATGTTGGCCTGTCGCCAGTTCATAGAACACAATGCCGAGCGCGAAAATATCTGTTGGCGAGCTGACCTTTTCGCTGCGGGTTTGTTCGGGCGACATGTACTTTACCGTTCCCAGCAACAAGCCCGGATTCGTGTGTACCATCGTTGCGGCTTCGACCAAATTTTCGCGTGCACCATCCAATCGGGCGAGGCCGAAATCCAGCACCTTCACGTAACCATCCGCGCGCACCATAATGTTTTCAGGCTTGATATCCCGATGTGTGATGCCTGCCTCGTGCGCGACAGCTAACGCTTTGGCAATCTGCCGTCCCCAATCCAACCACGCTGCGAACGGGACAGGCTCAGCCATTTTCGTGCGTAAGGTTTGCCCGTTGACGTGCTCCATCACGAGAAAACGTCCTGCCGCAGTTTCGCCGATTTCGTGAATGGTGATGATGTTCGGATGATTGAGCGCCGAAATAGCCAACGCTTCCTGCTCGAAGCGACGCACACGGTCAGCATCCGTAGTAAAGTGCGTCGGCAATAACTTGATCGCCACCTTGCGTTTCAGTCGCGTGTCTTCTGCCAGATACACTTCACCCATCCCACCCGCACCGAGTTGCGACAGCAGGCGATAATGCAACAACTGTTTCGCGTGCGATCCGGCCTGTTCCTGTGCCCATTCTGCTGCCAGTTGCGCGGGCAATTCGAGCGTCGCATTTTCTGCCGAAGCGTCTGCCGCCAGCATCTTTTCGACTTCTTGTCGTAACGCAACATCTTCACCTGCCACTTGTTGCAGAAAGGCGGAACGCAAGGCTGTCGGCTGCTCAATTGCGGCGTGAAATAATTCCTCAATTTGTTGCCAGCGTTCTGGAGTCATTCGTGCTCAAAAATATTTTTTCTGTGCGTGATAGGTTTGCACAAAAAACGTCGCTAATCCTTACGAACAAGTTTTCCGTTTCCTGTAACCACAACTGCATAGCTTTCGCGTAGGACTAAGGGATGCGTTGCATCTTACGGAGCGGTGTGTGTCCGTTGCAAGCAGCCATCAGTTCCGTCCGCAAAATCTGACGCAGGAAACGCTTCAAAAGTTCAAACCCAAAAGGAGATGCAACATGAAACGTCTACAGTTGGCGAGCGTACGTGTGCCTTTATTCCTACTGCTCTCGCTGGTTATTGTCTATCCCCAGCCCCAAACGGGTGGATCACAAAAGGAGACTGCCAAAATGAAAATCCTCGTGCATGTTACACAAGGGCCAGAAAACCCAACACGCGCGGCGCTGGCGTTTTTGATCGCCCGCACTGCCATTGAAGAAGGGCACAGCGTCACACTGTTTCTAGCCGGAGATGCGGTGCAACTGCTGCGCGACAATGTGCTCGATAATCTGGCCGGATTAGGAACCGGCAAGCTGCGCGAACATTACGATGCTATCGTCAAAGGCGGTGGCAAGTTTTATCTTTCCGGCATGTCGAGCAAAGCGCGCGGTTTGTCAGAAGCTGACCTGAAAGGCAAGCCCGCCGAATTGGCGCTGCCGAATGTTCTGCTCAAACTTTCTCTCGAACATGACCGCATGTTCACCTACTAACCCAACCACAAAGAAAGGAACCAAAATGAAAACACTCCATTGTCGAGATGCCGGTTTTGATTGCGAAGGCGTCATTCAAGCCGCCACCGAAGAAGAAATCCTGAGTCAGGCCGCCGCCCACGCACAATCCGTGCATAACGTCGAAGTGACGCCTGAATTGGCGGAACAAATAAAGACGCTTATCAAAGACGAAGAATAAGTGCGCGTCGTGTTCAGAGTTCACGCATTAGCGTGTTTTATTCGGAGACGGCCACGCTGAAGCGTGAACTCTGAACGCATTCATTGCGGTATTCCCATCCGTCGCAACAAATCGCCAAAACGCGGATCGTTGCGAACGGCATCCCACACAGGTTCGTCTTTATAAAATGCTCCGAGTACCCCTGCGTCCAGACCGCGTTCTAACCAATTCAAAGTCGGTTCCGGCTCATTTAAGGTCGCGTAGATTTTGGCAATCCAAAGGGCATGCGTAAGGTTAGCGCCGGATTTTTCTTCTAACGCCTGGATAACCTGAGCGGCTTCGGCTCGCTTTCCTTGTGCGGCGTAAATCATTCCAGGGCTGAAAAGCAAAACCGGGTCATCTTTTCGCACACGTTTTGCCTGCTCAATACCAGCCAGTGCCTCATCAAACAAACCATTGTAAATATACACACCAATCTCAGTGGGAGAACTCAACCCTGGCCCTAGTTCATTGGCTTTCCGTAGCCGCTCCATCGCCTTCTTGTAATCACGCTTGAAGTAATACACATAAGCGACGTTTCTTGCGATGTTGGAAGATAAAGGATCAAGTTCGTGCGCTTTCAAGATTTCTGATAAGCATTCGTTCAGGCGCCCTTGCCGCAACAACGAATATGACCAGTACTGATGTGCCAAGGCTGAGCCAGGGCTGAGTTCAAGCGCGCGTTTCAATTCCGGGTCGCCACGCAGAAAATCAAAGGGGGCAAAATTTATGCGTGTGAATCCGAGCATGGCGTGTGCTTCGGCGAGGTTGTCATCCAGCGAGACCGATTTTTGTGCGGCCTCCGCTAATTTTTTCCGACCTGCCAACGGGTCCATAAAGCCGAATGAGGCAAACGTTCCATACACCTCAGCAAGTCCCGTATAAACCAGGGCATAATCGGCATCCTCCGCCAAGGCTTTCTCGTAATAACGAATGGCAGTGGTCATATTCTCACGCGTCTGACGGTGTGCGTAAGCCTTGCCTTGTAGGTAATACTGGTACGCTTTGACATTTTCGGTCGAGCGCTTCGCTAGCTGTTGCCGCTCTGTCCCCGTCAACTTCAGTCGGAGTTTCTCGGAAATCGCACGGGCGATTTCTTCCTGAATGGCAAAGATGTCTGCTGTCCGGCGATTGAATTGCTGTCCCCAAAGCTGACGATTATCGTGCGTATCTACCAACTCTAAACTGATCAGCAAATTTTCGCTTTGCTGTGCAATTCGGCCAATCAGGACAGCACGAACGCCTAATTTCTGTCCGATTTCCTGCGCATCGCTTTCTTTGCCCTTGAAGCGAAAGGCGGAATTGCGCGACATCACTTTTAGTTGGGGCAATTGTGCAAGGCTGTTGATGATTCCTTCAGGAATCCCATCGGCCAGATATTCGATTTGCGGATCATTGTTTTGGTTGGCGAAGGGCAACACGGCAATAGACTCAATCGGGGCTTCTGTTGTTGCTGTACGCCAATACAGACCGATGCTTGCGGCGGCGAGGAGTACCAACAACAAGCCCAGAATCATTGCACGATTGTGTCGTCGCGGCGTGCTGAGTCCCAAACCTGTATTCGGACGTGAGTGCTTTGCGTTGTGACTTTTTATATCTGGAGTCAACGCGGCAAGCGCCTTTGGCCCCGAACGTTTCGCCGCCAGCTTTATTTCATCCCGCAGTTCTTCCAATTCAGCATAGAGTTCTCGGCTATTGGCATAACTTTGCGCACGATCTTTTTGCAGCGCTTTGGCAATGATGGTTTGTAATGCAGCAGGCATAGCATTTGGATCGGGCGACAATGGCTGCGGTTCCTGATTCAAGATCGCCGCCACCATTTCATAGGATGTCGCGCCGACGAAGGGTAATCGTCCTGCAAGCAATTCATAGAGCACGATACCGAAGCTGAAAATATCGGTGCGCGCGTCTACCTTTTCGCCCCGCGCCTGTTCCGGCGACATGTAGCTTGTTGTTCCCACCACAACGCCGGGCGTAGTGGTGGGCGACGTAGCGACAGGGGGACGGGGCGACGCGGCGAGCGAGGTATCGGCTTCTTCGCCCTGTCGCCCCATCGCCTCATCCCCGCGTCGTTCTGTGAGTTTTGCCAACCCAAAATCCAGCACTTTCACGAATCCATCGGGCCGCACCATCACGTTTTCGGGTTTGATGTCGCGGTGAATAATGCCAGCCGTGTGCGCTGCCACTAAGGCCGAAGCAATCTGCAATGCGATGTCGAGCTTAGTTGTAAGCGCCGCGTCTTCATTGCGCTCCCACGCGCGCAGCGTTTGTCCGGCGATGTATTCCATTGCTATAAATCGCGTCGTGCCAGCTTCGCCAATTTCATAAATCGTCAGAATATTCGGATGATTCAAGGCGCTGGCGGCTTGCGCTTCCTGCACAAATCGCCGCAGTCGCTCCGGTTGATGCGTAAAGTGCGCGGGCAAAACCTTGAGCGCCACTTTGCGTTGCAATCGTGTATCCTGCGCCAAATACACAAGACCCATTCCTCCGGCTCCGATCTGTGATTCGATGCGGTAGTGGCTGAGCAGTTGATCGCGTGACAAGGCGGGTGTAGCGGCAAACATTTCGGCGGCAACTTGAGCCGTCATCGCCAATGTGCCGTCGCTCGCTTCCTGATCAGCGGCAAGTAACGCTTCGACTTCCCGTCGCAAGGTTTCATCGCCCTGACAGGCTTGCGCCAGATATGCTTCGCGCTTTGTTACCGGGACGGCGATAGCGGATTGAAAGATCGCTTCAATTTGTTGCCAGCGTTCTGGGTTCATCGTTCTCATTCGTGTGCAGGCAATCAGTGATGCCGCCTGCAAAATATTTGTGCGAGCGTGATAGGATTTCCGCTCGACTGTCGCTTTAGCTGATGATGACAACACAAACCATAATCAAGGAGCCTGTTATGAGCAACCCCGAATTGACTGATCGGAAACAACAATTGCGCCATGCTGCCGAAGCTTATTTTGAAGGGCTGCGGCAAAAAAACTTTGCGACGATTCCCTTTGACGACAACGCGAGCTTGCGTGCGCCCATCGCGCCGGGCGGCGTTCATCATCCGCTCGTTGGCAAAAACGCCGTATACGAACAATGGTGGCTGCCGTTGGTTCCCGCGCTGGAAGGCGTGGAAATCACGGTGCTGGATCATTACTTCAACGAATCGCTGACGGCCATTTGCACCGAAGCCAATATCACGATCAACGTGGTGTCGCCGCCTGCCAAGTTGCGGGTGGCGGATCGCTTTACCGTCAATGCCGAAGGGCAAATCACCGAGCAGGAAAATCATTTTGACCCGCGTGACATCACCAATCCCGGCTGGCAAAATGCCTGATTTCCCGTTCAGAGTTCACGCTTCAGCGTGTGGCTTCGGTAATCAGCACGCTGAAGCGTGAACTCTGAACTTCTGCGCTTATTGCCCGCCCTTCTTTCCAGCACGCCGCAAATCGCTCCGGCCCCAAGGCTGTGAGCACGGATTGCTTGTGCTGCGCGAAAAGTTGCTGTTCAGACACACCTAAACGAATGCCCAATTGTTGGCGTATCGCTTCGGACGCGCTCAGCAATCGTGCGGTGGTGGCGGGCTGTTGTTCGTGTGCAGTGACCCAAGCCAACCGCTCTAAACCAACGGCAATACCATGCCGATCACGAATATCGTGCGAAATCGTTACGCTTTCCAGCAAAACCTTACGCGCTGCCTGGAGATTACCTTCTTGTAGTTGCAAGACTCCTGACAGACCGAGAGCCAGCGCGAGTCCATAACGGTCGCCAATTTCAGCGAAAATTGTCTGGCTGGTTTCCAATAAGGAAGCGGCAAGCGTGAGTTGGTTTTGTGCTAACGCCGCGTCTGTTCGCAAAGCGGAAAACCACGCGATCATTTGACGATCCTCCAAGTCTCGCATCGTTGCCAGCGTAGCGTCTATCAGTCGTGTGGCCTCGTCCGCTTGCCCCAGCTTTTGCAACGCCCAGCCTAATAGACCCTGCGAAAAAGCAAGGCGATGTTTGTCTTTGAACGTGTGGCGTAAGCGTACACACTCCTCGTGAAGTTTACGGGCTTGCTCAAAATCGCCTTGATAATGTGCAACCCAGGCCAATGTGCTACGTGCCTGTACGACGCCGGGTTGATTGCCTAACTCTGCTTGTAAAACCGCCGCTTCTTCAGACAAGATGCGGGCGCGTTCGTATTCATTTTGCCGCCAAGCAATCCAGCCCAGGCTAGTCAATGACACCGCAATACCGGGTTTATCATTCAGTGCGCGGCGAATTTGCAACGCCTCTTCCCCCAAAATCCGCGCCTCTTCATAATCGCCTTGATTCTGTTCAATTGTTGCTGCACCGATCAAAACTTTGGCGCGCAAGGCAGAAGCACCAATCGCTTCGGTCGCTTTGAGCAAGGTGCTTAATCGTTCGCGGCCTTCACGAAAATGACTGCGCAGCGACCAGAATCGCCAAATCGCACTCGCCAAACGTAAGCCTTCGTCGGCGTGGCCATCGCGTAATGCTCGCTCAAATACGGCGCGCAAATTGTCGTGCTCTTGTTCGAGTTGATCCAACCATCGCTTCGGATTCGCGCCCGTCAATTGCGGCTCTGTTTGTTCGGCAAGCGCGAGGAAATAATTCGTGTGCGCCTGTTCGGCGTCGGCAAGCTCGCCAGTTTCTGTTAACAACTCCAAGCCATATTCGATGATTGTTCGCATCATCGTGAAGCGCGGTTCGCCATCGGCTTGTTCGCGTTGTTGCAAGAGGCTCTTGTCTACGAGCGAGGCGACGCCGTCGAGCACGTCAAGTTCATCTGCGCCAGTGGCCTGACAAATCGCTTCAGCGGCTTCCAACGTGAATCCGCCAACGAAGATAGCTAAGCGGCGAAACAGTGCTTGCTCAGCTTCGCCCAGCAAATCGCAGCTCCATTGAATCGTGTTGCGAATGGTTTGCTGGCGTTCGGGCAAATCGCGCGCGCCGCCGGACAGCAGTTTCAGGCTCTGCCCCAACCGTTGCAGCATCGCACGCGGCGACAACACGCGAATGCGCGCCGCTGCAAGTTCGAGCGCCAACGGCAGGCCATCCAAGCGCGCACAGATTTCCGCGATGCTCTGCGCGTTTTCTTCGTTCAATTCAAAATCCGGTTTGACGGCGCGTGCGCGTTCGACAAACAACGCGACCGCAGGCGACGCGGCGAGTGTTGGCACGGAATCCTGCAACGCAGGCAGCGCCAGCGGCGGCACGGGATATTCGCGCTCCCAACGGACTTTTAGCGCAGCGCGACTGGTGATGAGCAATTTGATATTCGGACACGCCGCTAACAATTCAGACACCAGCGGAGCCGCTGCTAACAACTGCTCGAAATTATCAAGCACCAGCAACATCTGCTTCGTGCGCAGGAACGCTTTCAACCCGACCTGCAACGAGGTCAGCGCGTTTTCCTTTAAGCCGAGCGATTGCGTCATCGCTGAAATCACCAGCGTTGGATCGTTGATGGCGGACAGCGGGACGAACCACACGCCGTCGGTGAATACGTTGGAAAGCTCCGCCGCGATCTGCAAACTCAGTCGCGTTTTGCCTGTACCGCCGGGGCCAGTGAGCGTGAGCAAGCGAATGCTGTCCTGTTGCAAAAACTCTTTCGCGGCGGCCAGTGCTGTGGCACGACCAATCAATGGCGTGGGCGGCAACGACAAATTCGTGCGCGGCGATTGTGACGGCGGGAGTTGCAACGTCAGCGTCGGTTCGGCTTTTTCCTGCGAAAGCTTGAAGCGTTCGGCAAATTCCAACTCCTGCCGCAACCGCTTCAGATCAGTCTGCAACGCGCGCATCGTTTGATACCGTTGTGCGCGATCTTTCTGCAACGACTGCTGCACAATGCGTTCGAGTTCGATGGGCACTTGCGGCGAACGCTCGGTCAGCGGCAGCGGGTCCGCCATCAAGATTGCTGCCATAATGTCCGTCATCGTTGCACCATCAAACGGGCGTTGCCCCGCCAGCAATTCATACAGAATCACGCCTACGCTGAAGATGTCCGACCGCGCGTCTACCTCCAAACCGCGCGCCTGTTCAGGTGACATATAACTGACGGTTCCCATTACGATGCCGGGCATTGTGAGAGGTTCGGGGACAGGGGGACGGGGCGACTCGGCGAGCAACGTATCGGCTTCTTCGCCCTGTCGCTTCTTTGCCCCATCGCCGCGTCGTTCTGTGAGTTTTGCCAGTCCGAAATCCAAGACCTTCACCAACCCATCAGGCCGCACCATCACGTTTTCGGGTTTGATGTCTCGATGCACGATGCCTGCGTTGTGGGCCGCCTCCAATGCGCTCGCAATTTGCAGCACCCAATCCAACGCGGTTTCCAACAGGACTGGTTCGCCTGTCATTTGTTGGCGTAAGGTTTTTCCTTCGACAAATTCGGTGACGATGAAATGCGTTTGTTCTACGACGCCAATTTCGTGAATGGTGAGAATGTTCGGATGGTTGAGCGCCGACGCGACGCGCGCTTCCTGCTCAAAGCGGAGCACGCGATCAGTGTCTTTGGTGAAGTGCGCGGGCAACAGTTTGACGGCCACATTGCGTTTCAAGCGCGTGTCTTCGGCAAGTAAAACTTCACCCATTCCGCCCGCGCCAATAGGGGAAAGAATGTGGTAATGCAGCAATTGTTGGGCGTGCGGAGCTGCCTGTTGTTGCGCCCATTCCGCCGCCATCTGCGCCGGTAATTCCAGTGTCGCGTTTTCCGTCGAAGCATCTGCCATCAACATCCGTTCCACTTCATGCTGCAACGCGACATCTTCACCGGAAGCCTGTTGCAGAAAGGCAGCGCGCGTTTCGGGCGCTTGGTCTAACGCCGCCTGAAACAACGCTTCAATTTGTTGCCAGCGTTCTGGGTTCATAGCACCTCAAAAATATTTTCACCCCACCTGATAGGTTTACTTTCGAACTGTCGCTAACCACAGCGAAGAAGAAATTTTGTTCCTCTCGAAATTAATTCTGAATTACCCAACAAAAAGGAGACTCTGAATATGCAATATCTCGTTACGATGGAATTTGTCGAACCCGGTCCCCTCTTTCCCGCCCAGCAATTAGGCCAAATGGTCGCGGAAACGATTTTGCCCAGCTATGACCAGCTTGCGAGCCTCGTCGCTAATGGAACAATTGTCGCGGGGGGAACGCTTGTGGGCTCTCGCACCGCCACCTTTATTGTCGAAGCCGCCAACCACGACGAACTGGATCAATTGCTCGAAGGCATGCCGTGGTGGGGCGTGATGAAAACGACTGTTGTCCCGCTGCAAGCCTTTGCCCAACGCGCAGCCAATGATCGCGCGCTGATGGAACGGATTCAGGCCGCAGGTTAGTCCCACGTTCAGAGTTCACGCTTCAGCGTGATTTTTCTGAGACGGCCACGCTGAAGCGTGAACTCTGAACACTTGGGTTTCTGTCACTGAACGTTTTCCATCAGCAATAAATCGCCAGTTAAGTCCTGTTGCATATAGCATAACCACTTCTCATCAGGTGAAACCGAAAGCCCATACAACGGGGCCGGAAACGGAGTCTTCAATTTTGCGACGAGCGAAATATTTCCGGTCACAAAATCATAAAATTCCACCATTGCCCTCAACGGCGTTTCGCAGGTCGCAAAGTAAATGCCGCGCTGAGTGATGTCCCACGAATGCCAATAGCCAGCGTTATGAACCTTGGTCAATAACGTTTCTGTCTGCGTGGAGAAGTCGTAGCGCCACAGGCCAGGAACCATATAGCCTTTGGAATAGATTAGTGCTTTGCCGTCCCAGGATTCGGCATAACGGATCAGGCGTTGTTTCATTGCCAAGTCGGGTTTCCCGCCGGTTGCCGGAACTTTCCAAAGTTGAGGTTCTCCACCTCGATCCGACCCAAAGTAAATCCAGTTACCGTCGGCAGACCAATTAGGCGCAATGTTGTTGAATGTATCCTGTACCAGAGGCGTTCGTTGTCCACTCTCTGCGTTCATAAGCGTAATCGCATGCTTGCCAGCGACAAGACTGTCAGTAGCAATCATCTTTCCATCGGGCGACCAGGTAGGGAATTCGTATTGATTCCTGTCGTTGCTAAAAAGTTTGAGATTCTGTCCATCCGCATCGGCCACCCACGCCTGCGTTTCGCCTGAACGGTCCGACAAGATGGCGATCTTTTTGCCATCAGGAGAATAACGCACGCCCACTTCGGTTTCTGTAGAAGCCAGAAACTTGGCGGGGAATTGGGTATCGGTTTTTCCGTTTCGCAAACCTATACGCCAAATATCAAGATCAAAATCCGCTTTGATCCAAATCATTTTCCCTGTCTGACGATCTGTCACAATTCCCCAAACGCGATCCACTTCTCGCCCCGCGACTCTTTCAACCGAACGATTATCAAGCATCACACGCCATACGCCCGCTTGCTCCCTTGTGGCCCCGGAAGCGCAGTAAATCAGGCTTTTCCCATCGGGCAGCCAATCCACTGACGTGAGAAAAGTATTGACGGCAGTGATTTTTTCAGGTGTACCACCCGTTGCGGGAATCACGTAAATATCGCGTTCGGGTTCACCACCAATCGAACGATTAAAGGCAATCGTTTTACCATCAGGAGAAAAGACGGGGGAATAATCGCCTGTCGAACTAGGTAATGGCGCAAGCAACGAACGTTTTTCGCCAGTTTCCAGATTCAATGTTGTCAGTCCAAGCGGTTCAGCAACTGAATTGCGATCCGGGAATACAAGTGTTTTCCCATCGGGCGACCAGCTCATTTCGCCGCGTAGGACTTGTACCGGACGCAACGGCGAAATGTCTGTCAGCTTACGCTCAACGCCGCCGAGCATTGGCATCACATAAATCGCGCCGCCTTCTTCGGTGATGCGAAAGAAGGCAATTGCGCGACCGTCAGGCGACCAGACCGCATCGCTGTCAATGCCGGGATGGGTGGTCAGGCGTCGCATTCCTTCGCCGCCGATTTCTTTGATGTAAATGTCCGTGTTGTCGCCACCCTCGCCGCCCCAGCTAAACGCAACCTGATTCCCGTCGGGCGAGAACGATGGCTTGCTTTCCAGACCTGGAAATGCGGTCAGGGGCGTGACTTTGAGAGACACGGGCGGATTGCCTGGTAAGGCAGAACTCCTGAGCAATCTGTACAAGCCAAACGCTCCACCTGCCAACACTGCGACGACGACGATCAAGGCAGCACCAACGCTTACTTTGTGTCGTTTGATGGCGCTCAGGATACGCGGAGTGTGAGCGTCAGGCTTCGTCTCCGCTAGTCCTGGCAAGGCTCCGGTTGGGATTGATTGCAAGCGCGCCTGCAACTTCCACTCTTCGCGTAACTGTTCCAACGCGGCCAGCATCTCTCGGCTGGAGGCATATCGTTGCGCACGATCCTTTTGCAAAGCTTTCTGGACGATGGCTTGTAACCCCGCAGGCGCGTCCAACAACGGCAGTGGTTCGTGATGCAATATGGCATCAATCGTTTCCTCCATCGTAGCGCCTGCAAAAGGCGTCCGCCCTGCGATCATTTCGTACAGCACAATGCCCAGGCTGAAAATGTCTGTGCGGGCATCCACTTGCTCACCGCGTGCCTGCTCCGGCGACATATACCGCACTGTGCCCATCACCAAGCCGGGCGTAGTGGAATGCGACGCGGCGACAGGGAGACGGGGCGACGCGGCGAGCCAGGTATCGGCTTCTTTACCCTCTCGCTCCATCGCCCCCTCCCCGTGTCGTTCTGTGAGTTTAGCCAGCCCAAAGTCCAACACCTTCACAATGCCGTCTTTACGCAGCATCACGTTTTCCGGTTTGATGTCGCGGTGAACGATGTGCGCGTCATGCGCGGCAGCCAGTGCCTGAGCGATTTGCGTGCTGATGTCCAGTGCTTCGTTGATTGACAGCGGTGCACGTTGCAAGTGTGCGCGCAAGGTCTCGCCATCAATGAATTCCGAGGCGAGAAAACGCGTCGCCTCGGCTGTCTCAAATTCATGAATCGTCAAAATGTTTGGATGATTCAACGCCGATGCCGCTAAGGCTTCCTGCTCAAAGCGACGCAACCGTCCTTCATCCTGTGCCAACGCGGCGGGCAGGACTTTGAGCGCAACCTTGCGACGCAAGCGTGTGTCCTGCGCCAGGTACACGACGCCCATTCCGCCTGCTCCCAATTGCGAGACTATCGTGTAGTGATTGAGTGTTTGACCAGACTGCCAGACCGCTGGCTGGGAAATCATTTCCGCTGCGACCTGAGCAGGTAGGTTCAGCGTCACCTCATCAGCGTTTTGATCAGCAGCGAGTAGGGCTTCGACTTCGCGGCGCAACGTGTCATCGCCCTGACAGGCGTGCGCTAGAAACGCACTTCGTTCTGGCAAGGACAGTGCGATGGCGGATTGGAAGAGAGCTTCAATCTTTTGCCATCTCTCCGGCTCCATCCGTGCCTCCTATGATGAAAGTCTACTCCAAAGTGACATTGCCTAGCGTTCGGCCAGGACAAAGTTGGGGAAGTCCTCAAAC
>JAEUQN010000066.1:0-2766 GCA_016789725.1 Blastocatellia bacterium
AATTGATCGCCGACGGTAAGACCACGCAATTGCTTGCACAAGCCAACCTGCGCCAAGTCAATCTGTCACCCGGCATCATGCAAAAGTCACTGCAATCGCTGGAACGCACGCAAATCCTGCGCAAAGAGATGGATTCGCTTGCTGTCAATTATGTGTTTTTAGATCCGCTCTTTGCCCTGTGGGTCAAGGAAAACACGACAGCGAATTAATCTTGGTCATCTTCAATGGGAATTTCTTCAGGTGGGATAATCACGACTTTGCCGTCCTGCCAACTGGCGATTGGGTTGCCGAGTTTTTTGTGTGTCAGCAATGCTTGTCTGCCTGCCTCGCGCAGTATCGCTTCAATTTCTTTTCCACGCTGAGTCAGCAGGTCGGCTGTCATTTCTACTTCTTTTTTCACTTCGATACCTCACAAAATAGTAGTCACAACTCGTTATCGAAAATGCCCTTGTTAACTTTTCCATGACCAGTGCTGATAGCCTTTTGGTAGTGTCCATTCTCGTGTTACTAAGATTTTATTTTAATTTGCCCCCATTACCAGCCTGTGGCATAGTTTGAGTATCTTTAGGCATACAAAAGGTAGCAAGGTTCGCACTGCAAAATCATCAGCCATAACGCAAAGGGAGATTACAAAAAGGCAACAAAAACCGATGGCCTTAACCAGTAAAAACTAAGCGGGCTGACAAAGGAAGTAAAAGTGGCTATTGAAGTTTTCACAATTACCGATAAACAACGTGATCAGATTCTTTCACATACAGAAGGGCATTTTCTTGATCTCAAAGCAAAAGAGATAAAGCCATCAAAGCTCACAAGGACAATATCAGGATTTGCCAATGCCGATGGCGGCGAACTTTTCATAGGCATTTCTGAATCTGGCATTGCAGGCATTTCGCACCGGTGGCAAGGATTTGCCGACCCTGAAGATGGCAATGCCCATCTTCAGGTTTTCGAGAGCCTGTTCCCTTTAAGTGAAGATTATCTCTATAATTTCTTATCTCACCCCACGGAGATTGGGTATGTCCTTCAAGTTAATGTAAAAAAAACCAGAGGCATTATTAAGAGTAACGACGGCATCCCATATCTTCGCAGAGGAGCGCAAAACTTACCGGTAGACACCGATCAAAAATTAAGAGTATTAGAACGTAACAAAGGAATTACATCCTTTGAAAACGAACCCGTATCAGTAGATCTTGCTAAAGTATGCAATTCCGAAATCGTCATTAGATTCATATTGGAAGTGGTTCCCATCGCAGAACCCGAAGCGTGGCTCAGAAAGAATGAGCTTATCAAAAATGATAAACCGACCGTTTCCGGCGTAATTCTATTTTCAGAGCTTCCTCAAGCCATCCTACCCAAACGAAGCGGTATTAAAATCTACCGATATAAAACTAGTGCGACAGAAGGAACGCGCGATACATTGGTCGGCAACCCTATCAGCATTGAAGGTAGTGCCTATGATTTAATTTATGAAGCTGTGAGTCAAACTCAAGAAATTATCAGCGGTATACAAATTCTTGGCTCAAAGGGGTTAGAACCGGTTGTCTATCCAACAGAGACATTGCATGAGGTCATTACTAACGCTGTACTGCATCGAGATTACTCAATTGCGGATGACGTGCATGTGCGTATTTTTGATAACAGGGTAGAGGTAGCAAGTCCTGGCCATTTACCTGCCCATATCACAGTAAAAAACATTTTAGATGAACGCTTCGCGCGAAACGGCAACCTAGTACGAGTCATCAATAAATTTCCTAATCCTCCTAACAAAGATGTAGGAGAAGGATTGAATACTGCCTTTGAAGCCATGAGAAATTTGCGTTTGAAAGAACCTTTGATCACCGAGAAGGATAGTTATGTCATCGTTCATATCAAACACGAAAAGCTGGCTTCAGCAGAAGATATTATAATGGAGTATCTCAGTAATAGCCCCTCCATTACTAATCGAGTAGCTAGAGATCTTACCGGTATAAAATCAGAAAACTCGATGAAGGGAGTGTTACTTAAACTTCGTGACCGAGGCTTGATTGAACCTGTTCCCGGTCGCTCAGGTTTTGCTTCAGCTTGGCAAAAAATTAATGAAGGTTGAGCCAATGTTCCAGCCTATTAAAAACCTCACGTTACTGGATCAAGAATAAAACACTACCGCTTAGAATACCTATATCTCCGTGTGAAATCATTACAATCCAACCCGCCGCAACAAATCCTCAAACCGCGCATCCCCACGCAAATCATCCAGCATCGGCTCCACGCCAATAAACGCCAGAAAGCCGGAACGCTCTTCATACGCTTGTTCCAGCCACGCGAAGGTTTCATCAATCTCGCCTAATCCCAGGTAAAGAATCGCGACGAGATACGCTGACACGTATTGCTTATTTGACAGGCGCAGCAACTGCGTGAGCATTTGGCGGGCTTCGCGGTGTTTGCCGGCGCGGGCGTAGGCGTGGCCGAGGAACGAAATGAATGGCGGTGTGCCACCGATTAAATTTAGGGCTTGGCGCAAGCAAGTGACGGCTTCGGTGAACTGGCCTTTTTGCAGGTAGGTTTTTCCGGCGTGCCAGTGGGCGAAGCCGAAGTTGGCATCCATATCCAAGACCTTGCGCGCCTGCGTCAAGGCGCGGTCGTAATCGCGGGCGAAGTAATAGGCCCAGCCTAAGCTCAGGGTTGCGAACATGGAAAGCGGGTCTAATGCCTGGGCGCGTTCGCAGGCTTTGATTGCGGCTTCGTGTTGGCCCGTGGCTTTCAGGTAAAAGCTGTAGCCGTCGTGCG
>JAEUQN010000066.1:2776-34685 GCA_016789725.1 Blastocatellia bacterium
CTGGGCGCGTTCGCAGGCTTTGATTGCGGCTTCGTGTTGGCCCGTGGCTTTCAGGTAAAAGCTGTAGCCGTCGTGCGCGTTCGCGTAATTTGGGCTGAGTTCGATGGCGCGTTTGTATTCGCGTTCGGCGGTAGCGAAATCCCAATCGAAGAGCAAGCGACAGAAACCAAGCGTCGAATGCGCTTCGCCGAGCGTGTCGTCAAGTTCTAAGGCTTGCAACGCGGCGGCTTCGGCTTTGGGGTACACTTCGCGCGGCGGTTGGCCTCCGGTCGAAGAGGCTAAGAACGAATAGGCATCGGCGAGTCCGGCGTAGGCCAGGGCGTAGTTCGGATCAAGGTCAATCGCCTGCTGAAAATGTTCAATGCCTTTTTTGATCCAGTCGGTCGTGCGTTTGTTGGTGAAGTAGCGGCCTTTCAGATAGAGATGATAAGCCTCGGTGTTTTCGGTGTAGCGTTTGACGAGTTTCTTTTTTTCTTCACCCGTCAGGCGCAGGCGCAGCTTTTCGCTGAGGTCTTCGGAAATCTCAGTTTCCAGAGTGAAGAGGTCTTTGTTCTGATGGCGATACTGTTCGCCCCAAAGCTGGGATTGATTCGCTACGTCAATCAGTTCGGCTTTGAGCACGATGGCATTGCGCACTTGCATAATGCGCCCGGAAAACACAGCACGCACACCGAGTTCGATTCCAGCTTCCTGTGGATCAACCGATTTACCTTTGTAACGAAACACGGTGCTGCGCGGAACGACGCGGAGTTTGGGCAATTGCGACAGCGTGTTGATGATACTTTCGGTAATGCCGTCTGAAAGATACTCAAGATTCGGATCGCGGCTCGCGTTAATGAGCGGCAGCACAGCCAGCGAATCAATCGTTTTTCGGACACGCGGTTTGCGTGGTGCGATGGAAGTCCGTGTCGTGGCGGTCAGATTCACGCTGCTGTCCAAAATCACGGTTGCCTGATCTTCAAATTCCAATCGTTGTCGCAGCCGCTTCAAATCATTCAGGAGATCGCCGATTGCTTGGTAACGCGCCCCACTATCTTTGCGCAAGGCTTTGGCAATGCAACGATCCAGTTCGACAGGAATGGATGGAGTATGTTGTGCAAGCGGCAGTGGTTCAGCGCGCAAAATCGCAGCGAGCACATCGCTCATTGTTTGTCCGGTGAACGGTTTTTGCCCGGCGATCATTTCGTACAGCACGATCCCTAAGCTGAAGATGTCGCTGCGAGCATCCACTTTCAAACCACGCGCTTGTTCGGGCGACATGTAGTGCGCGGTTCCCATCACTGTGCCGGGATTGGTTTCGATGTCTTCAAGCGTTGGTGCGTCAGGGTCGGACTTCGGCTTCGATTTTTCGCTGACCCGTGCCAAGCCAAAGTCCAGCACTTTCACGTAGCCATCGGGCCGAAGCATAATGTTTTCGGGCTTGATGTCTCGATGCACGATGCCGGTGGCGTGCGCCGCTTGCAGGGCTTCGGCAATTTGTGCGCCAAGGTCGAGCGTTTCGCTGATTGTTAATTTCTCTGCTTCTAATCTTTGCCGCAGCGTTTGGCCTTCGATAAATTCGGTGGCGATGAAATGTGTGCCGCGCTCTTTGCCGATTTCGTAAATGACCAGGATGTTCGGGTGATTGAGCGCCGACACGGCGCGCGCTTCTAATTCAAAACGGCGCACGCGGTCGGCATCGGCAACGAATTCAGCGGGCAGAATTTTCAGCGCGACTTTGCGGCCTAAGCGCGTGTCTTCAGCAAGATGTATTTCGCCCATACCACCCGCACCAAGACGAGACAAAAGACGGTAAGGCCCAAGTTGTTTGCGCAGAGCTTCTTTCATGCGATCACGACCAAAAACGTGCTGTGCATTTTGGGTCTTTCCGTGCAACAAAGCAATGTTGTCAGGAGCCAATTCAGAGAGATTACGGAACAGACGGAAATAACGAAACTCACGAAAATATGATTCCTATTTTTTCCGTTTGTTCTGTTATTTCCGTCTGTTCCGTAATCTCGCCGTTGGTTATTCTCTATCATTCGCGTTATCGTTCCCGCTATGCGCATCGAAAAACTCGTGATCCCCACGCCGTTCCCAGTTGGCCCTATCAACACATATCTCATCGTAGACGATCCGTTGACGCTCGTAGATACGGGGCCGAAAACGGATGCGGCGATGGAAGCGTTCACCACGCAAATCAACCAACTCGGTTTTCGCATTACAGACATTCAACGTATCGTCCTCACACACACGCACGAAGATCACTGCGGCCTGGCAAGCTGGTTACAGCAACAGTGCGGCGCATCTGTGTATGTTCACGAATGGGAACAGGAAAATCTGACCGAACACGGCAGGTCGCGCGCAGATCGTGTATTGCTGAAAAGCGCAGGCGTGCCGGAAGAGCAGTTAGAACAAATGGTCGGACATTATGCCAAAGTCAAAAGCTTTGCCGATGCTGTGGAGAAAGTCGTAGCGTATCGAGACGAACACGAATTTGTTTTCGCATCAGGGTCGTGGCGCGTTGTGCATACGCCCGGTCACACGCCCGGCAGTAGTTGTTTGCTGCGCGAAGCGACGCGCACATTGCTCGCAGGCGACACAATCCTGAAACACATCACGCCGAATCCTGTGCTGAATCCTGATCCGCGCAATGCCGCACGGCGCTTCCCTGCTCTCAAAAATTATCTAGCGTCGCTCGAACGCCTGCGAACATTAGCTCCGACTCTAATTCACACGTCGCACGGTGATGTCGTGACGGATTTTGAGGAATATCTGGCGCGCCTGTTGCGACATACCTACGAGCGGCAAAGCAATGTCTTGAACCTCATCCCGCATACAGGAATCACAGCGCACGAATTGGCAAATTTGTTGTTTCCGAAGGTGAAAGACATCACGCGATTTTTGGCGGTGTCAGAAGCGGTGGCGCATTTGGATTTGGCGGCAGCAGAAGAAAAATTGCGCGTTGAGCATCGTGACGGCGTGGATGTGTTTTTCAGATAACCCCTAACCGCGCCACTTCGCGCACTTTCACTCCTTCGCGCCAATTCGTATTTAAGCCAATGCGATAGGCCTCGACTTCCGGCGCGATGCAATTCGCCACCAGACTAAAACTACGATGAAAGCGCAGGCGTGGCGCAACCAAATACAGTAGCGGCGGCACATTTGCCAACTCAAGGCCAGCGAATAAACCGCGCCGCGCGAATTCGCCACGCACGCGGGCTTGTTCGACGCGCAGCCAGTAATCCAAACCTTGCAACGGAAGCTGTGGGTCTTCGGCGGCTTTGAGTTCGATGACGACCAAACGGCCTTCGTGATTGATGGTCAGCAAATCCAGGATCGAGCGTTCGTCACCAATCCACGCGGGAACTTGCGAATAAACGAAGCGCGGATCAAGCGTCACATCCAACGCGCGAATGTCGCGGTGCAGGAGCGATTCCAACCACGCTTCACTGCGCAGCCGATAAAATAGATGGCGCAAGTCAGAGGATTCGGCGCGGCGATAGGTCAGGATTTCCTGCACTAAATTTTCAAGCTGCGGAAAGGTTTCTTCGGTCAAGCTTCTGCGCCCGGCATCAGTATTGAACGCCAATTTCGCGGCGATTTCATCCGCGTATTGTGGCACGCCGAACAACGCGCGGTCGCGCGGTTCGCCTTTGGTGCGGGCAAATTCCAGGCCGTGGATTTTGTAGCTCTCAAACTTTTGGTTCGCGTCTTCACGCACTTCGATCAGGTCTGGGGCAAGGCTCACGATGCGGTCGCGCCAACGACTGCGAACAGGCGTTTGGGTTCCGGGCCAAAGCAAGCCGCGCGGATGCAGGCTGAGCAATTCACCTTGTGAAACGGGGCGACGCGCAATGATCGCGCGTTCGGTTTCATTCACCTCAAAGCATTCGACCTGTAAATTCAGCGAGGTAAAATCCAGCAACGTCAGGCGTTCAAGAACTGTTTGACTGCGGTCTTGCGGCACACAGAGCCAGAGTTTCTGCGCGGGCGTTTTCAGTTCAGCACACCACACAAGGCCAGCGGTGATGAGGCCGTCTATCTCCGCTTGCGCTTCGGTTTCGTTGGCACCGATGGCAAGGATGGATTCGCGTTTCAGCTTCAATAACAAGCGCACATATTGGCTCGGATTCGCTTGCGAAAATTTGCCGCGAACGTTCACGCGCTGAATTTTGACATCCGGGAAATGCTCGGCGATGAGTTGCGGCAATAACGCGCTGTAATTTGCGCGGCGTTCGGCAATCGCTAACTCTTCGGGCCTGTTCGCGCGCCAACGCAGCGGATCGCGCAGCGTGAAGGTAACGGTATCGCGTCCCATTGCGCGCCTAGCTTTGAGATGCAGTTCGGCATCGGCAACTTCGTAGTCGGTCACACGCCAACTCTCTGAACTATCGTCCGTCCACCAGGCAAAAATCAATTTGCCCCATTCGACGCTGAATTCATACGCCTCGCGTGTAAGCGTCGTCACGTGCTTTTCGCTTTCCCATAGTTGCCATTCATCAGTTCCCAGCGAGGCCTGCTCGATTTCATATTTGGCTTTTGCGGCAGTCGTGTCATCAGTGATTTGCTTCATAGCGGATGAGTTTGCTATCTTTCCTTCCATCATGGTTTGTCATAGTTGTGGACGCGAAATCAAGATCATCGGCGCAATCCGGCGCAGAGATGAATGCCCGCATTGCAAAGCGGACGCGTACTGCTGCAAAAATTGCCGCTTCTTTGATCCCGGCAAAAGTAATCAATGCAGCGAATCGCAAGCGGATTATGTGAAAGATAAAGACCGCGCGAATTTTTGCGATTTCTTCCAACCAAACAATCGCGTGGTGCTCGTGAAAAAAAGCAGCAGCCCCAGCACCCCCTCCGCACAAGACGACGTGAAGAAAGCGTTCGATGCCCTGTTCAAGAAAAAATGAAAACCGTCAGTGACTTCTGCGCTTATGCACCAGCCATATTTGTCTCCCTTCAATCCTAATGATTTCGAGCGTCCCGCCGAGTTTTATCTCGCGCCACCAGCAGAAGAATATCAAGAACCCGAACGCGACATCACATTTGGGAAAGTGTTGTGGCACTTGTTATTGCTGGCGTTGACGGCGGTGACAACGACGATTATGGGGGCGATCTTTCTGGGCGGCTTCACCGTCGGGATGATGTTTTCGTTCACACTGCTGATGATTTTGGGCGCCCATGAAATGGGCCATTATTTGGCCGCGCGGTTGTACGGTGTGCGCGCGACGTTGCCATATTTTTTGCCTGCACCACTGGGGGTTGGCACATTTGGCGCATTCATCAAAATGAAGTCGGCGATTCCCAATAAACGTGCGCTTTTCGACATCGGGATTGCCGGACCACTGGCAGGGTTTGTGTTCATCATTCCGGCAGCGATTATTGGGCTGTACTTCGCTGATCCGGCAGTAGGCGCTATCGGTGGCGGCGATGGCCTTGTTTTTCACGATCCGCTGCTGTTTCGGGCCATTGCCAAAGTGCTCGGCGTGCCGCGCGATATTCAGGCCAATCCAATCTGGCTTGCGTCGTGGGTGGGTTGTTTAGTCACCAGCTTGAATTTATTGCCGGTTGGACAACTTGACGGTGGGCACGTGGTCTATGCAGCATTTGGCGCACGTTGGCATTGGATCATTGCGCGCGTGATTTATGTAGGCGTGATCGCGCTGACGGTTGTTTCGTACTTTTGGGACGGCTGGATGGGATGGGCGGTGTATGTTGTGATCCTGACGTTTATGCTACGCGTTGGACATCCGCGTGTGATGGATGAAGACGAGTCGCTGGGGTTTGGTCGCAAGATCGTGACGGCCATCGGCTTGCTCGTGTTTCTGCTTTGTTTTATGCCCGCGCCGGTTACATTTTGAAATAGCAGGTCAGACAACGCTGCTTGCCTTACATTTTCAGCAGCAGGGAAAATCACTCGTCAAGAAATTCATCTCTTCCGCCGCAATCGCAGGTTCCAACACTTTGCCTGGATTCAAAATGCCATTGGGATCAAGTGCGTGTTTGATCGTTTGCATCAAGGCAATGGTCGGTTTTGTCAACGCCAAATCCAGGAACGGCGCTTTGGCATAACCGATGCCGTGTTCGCCCGATAACGTTCCCCCCAAATCCACCGTCTTCTGAAAAATCTCGCGTACGGCCTGCGCCGCAATTTGTTTGGTTTCGGGTTCGTTGTTCGGCAGCATGATGTTTGTGTGCAAGTTGCCATCGCCAGCATGCCCGAAAGTCGGAATGCGATAGCCGTAGCGTGCGCTGACGCCTTCTAAAAACGCCAGCATTTCCGGGATGCGCGAGCGCGGGATAACGATGTCGTGATTGATTTTGACGGCACCGGTTTTTTTGACCGCCGGAGACATTTTGCGCCGGACTTCCCACAGATTGTCGGCGTCGGCGTCATTGGCAGCTTCGCGGTATTCGATGGCGTGGTGCTTCTGACACAGTTCGCGCATGATTTCGGCTTCGCGGGTAACCGCTTCGCGCAGCCCATCTACCTCCAGGATTAACAAGGCCCCGGCGTGGCGTGGCATTCCTGATGGTTCATAATCCTCAATCGCATTGATCGAAACACGATCCAGCAGCTCCAAGGCAACAGGCAAAATCCCGGCTTCGGTAAAACCGGCGACGCAATTGCACGCATCCTGTGCAGTCGCAAAAATCGCCAGCGCGGTGCGGCGTGCTTCGGGCAATGGCAACAGGCGCAAAATCGCGCGCGTAATGATGCCGAGCATTCCCTCGCTGCCAATCATCAAGCCGGACAAATTGAAGCCCGTCGCGTTTTTCGGTGTGCGTCCACCGGCTGTAATGATCTCTCCGGTTGGCGTTACAAAGTCCAGGCCCAGGACAAATTGACGCGTGTTGCCATACTTCACACAACGTGGCCCACCAGCATTGAGCGCGATGTTGCCGCCGATAAACGATTCTTTCCAACTTGAAGGGTCCGGCGGATAAAACAAGCCTTGCGCTTCGACAGCTTGTTGCAAGTCATAATTCGTCACCGCCGGTTCGACCACCGCCAGTAAATCATCTTTGCGAATTTCCAGAATCTGATTCATCCGACTCGTCGCCAGCACGATCCCGCCCTGAATCGGAACCGCACTGCCAACATAGCCGACACCACCGCCGCGCGCCGTCACATAAAATTTATGTTCATTGGCAAGCTTTAGAATCGCGGCGATTTCTTCAGCCGTGCGCGGAAACACAACGGCTTCAGCGGGAAAGACCTGCCTGAGCGCGTCTTGAGAATTTTCGGCGATGATGTCGGTGGAAGTGGAAACGTACTCTGAACCGACGATGGTTTGTAAGCTTTGAAGGATTGCGGGCGTAATCATGCCCCTTAGCTAATCAAATCAAAAGACAAAAGGCAAAGGGCAAAAGTAAAAAGGACAGCACTTTGATTTTTCTTTTAGGAGCTGCAACGTTCATCTGCCTGTTTTTGCTTTTTGATCGCTAAAAGGCACTTGCCCCACTGGCTTCGTTGAAGGCGCGATAGAGGCTGTTGAATTCCTGAATGCTCTTGGACAAAGCCATTGGAAGCGTATCCAATTCACTTGAATTAATGACGAGATTAACGCCGTGAATAAACGCCGCCTGCATATCCATCGAACGATAGCTATGCGATGTTACCACCACAAACACACGACGACGACGCGCGGGATTCAGCATATTCAAGTAACGCATGATCGTTGCGCCGCCTTGTTGATGCGCGTGAAAATTTGGGTCCAACAACAGGATGTCCAGTTGATGACTCATCTGTAACATTGAGGTGACTTGTTCAGGCGAAGTCGCCATCGTCAATTCGTAAGACTGTTCCTGAAATGCAGACTGGACGGTGTCAACATCTTCAGGATTCGCCAGGCAAACGACAACGTTGCGACGACGATTTTGTTTGAGAGGTGTACTGGGTTTTGCCAATGAGCCAGATGTCAGCAACGCGGCCAAAGCCTGGAGAAGATCTTGATTAGAATTTTGCCCGGTCACAAGCATATTTGAATCATCCTCAACGGTCGGCGCGGGCATTGAATTTGTCCACCCAACCGCAACAGCAGGAGAAGCAGAGGCCCAATCCGCCGAGGCAGATGATGCCACCAGGGACTGAGTTGCTGGCGCGCTCTTACTGCCGGACAGCTCAGGCATAGAGATGGTGGAAGATGTCTGCAAAGAAGGTGGCGGCGGGTCAGGTGCTGGCTTTTCCTCAAATAAATCCAGCGGATCATCATCAGGTGGTGAGACAGATTGAACCAGAGAAGTTTCCTTAGGAGCGCCCATCGGAGAGACCATGAAATCTGACTGACACTTTGGACATTTGATGGCGAATGGTTGCGAAGGAAGTTTGGCAGCGTTCAATTGCAAACGTGTTGCACATTGTGGACAGGATACTTGCATATTTGAAATTTGAAATTTGAAATTGAGGCCTTGGGATGATTGACCTTTCAAACTCTGCTTTCGGCTTTCAATATTTGCTGATTAACGAAGAAGCTGGAGCACTGGCAGAAGCGACCGGCGGCGTGGAACGTACAGGATTCTGCATTTCTTCGGTCACGCTGCCACCGCCAAAGCCGGACAGCCGCAAAGCCAGATTGTGCGGATTGGTCGAATAGGCCAATCCATCATCTTTGGTGATGACTTTTTCATAAATCAGGCGTTCGATCACGGTATCGAAATTTTGCATGCCTTCAAGCGTGCCATCTTCCATCGCCTCCACCAAAGAACGGCCTTCGCCTTCGCCGCGATCAATGTATTCGCGGGTGCGCGGCGTAGATTTGAGAATTTCGACTGCCGCAACACGACCTTTGCTATCGGCTCGCGGAACCAGACGTTGCGAAACAATGAAGCGGAAGGTTTGCGCAAGTCGCGTCCGAATCACGCTCTCTTCGTTTTTGGGATACATGCCGATAATGCGGTCAATTGTTTTGGCAGCATCAATGGTGTGCAGAGTGGAAAGCACCAGATGCCCGGTTTCAGCGGCTTCGAGCGCAATTTCTGTGGTTTCAATATCGCGCATCTCACCAACCAAAATTACTTTAGGAGCCTGACGCAGAGCAGCGCGCAAAGCCATCGCAAAATTCGGCGTATCACTGCCCAGTTCCCGTTGATTGATGGTCGCCACGCGGTGCAAATGCAAAAATTCAATCGGGTCTTCAATCGTAATAATGTGATACGGTTTTTCCTGATTGAATTTATTGATAACCGCTGCGAGCGTCGAAGATTTGCCTGACCCCGTTGGCCCGGTGACCAGCACCAAGCCGTTTTTGAGTTCGATGATCTCTCCTAGTTGCTTTGGCAAGTCCAGTGAAGCGAGCGATGGAACCTGTGGCGGAATCACGCGCATCACAATGCCGAGCGTGCCGCGTTGCCGGAAAATATTTACGCGAAAGCGGGAACGCATTGGCAAACTGTAGCTGATGTCGGTCGAACCGGTTTTGATGAGCTTCTCAGCCGCCTCCGCGTTATCGCCAATCAAAGCCATCGCCATAATTTCGGTGTGATACGGTGTGATCGTTTTGACCCCAACATCCACAGGAACCAACTTGCCGTTGACTTCGACTTGGGGAGAACGCCCGACTGAAAAATTCAGATCACTAACCGAATCCGAAACATTCAACATCTTCTCGATAATCGGCGGAAGATCAATGTAACTCATAAGCCCTTCTGAAGTTTCAGGATGAACTTGGTGTGGTTGTTTGATGGGAACTGACCGGGGTAGGTCAAAGCGTGAGGCAGTGTGGCATGAAAGCGCGAAGAGGCGCAAGAAAAATCTTTCGCTCAACCTCCTGAATTTCAAACAATAACAGCGAGTTGCAGCATTTGTAGATCAATTCTCCAGGTATTCTAAAAATGCACGCACTCGCCCTTCAATATCAGGCTTGATCAGCATCGCCTGCGCGAAATTTTCCGTCAATGAAAGCGAAGCCGCCAGCGGATAAAGCGCAGAAATTACCGCCACACTGCTTGCCCCGGCGGCCATCACTTCAGCCGCCGTTTCAAGCGTAATACCACCAATCGCCACGAGTGGTAGCGAAGTCAGGGTGCGCGCTTGTCGAACCAATTCAAGTCCCACGACCGGATCAGGATTGTTTTTGGTCGCCGTCGGGAAAATGGGGCCAATGGCGATGTAGTTGGCCGAGGTTTCCAACGCCGCCTCCACTTGCGCAATCGAGTGAGTAGAAATGCCGATAATCTTCTCCGGCCCTACTAACACACGCGCTTCGGCAACCGTCAGATCGTCCTGCCCCAGATGAACGCCATCCGCGTCAGCCGCCATTGCAACGTCTACGCGATCATTGATGATAAGCATCGCACCGGCAGCACGCGTCAATTTTAAGCACGATTGAGCGGCCTCAAACATTTCCCTGGCGCTGATGTCTTTGTCGCGCAACTGGATTAACCGAGCACCGCCCGCCAACAATCGCTCGACAATTTCGGGGTGCGAACAATTGGAGAGACCCGTATCAGTGATGGCATACAGTTTGGGCCAAGTCATAATAATGCTCTGCGCCATTATTCAGGCACCCGCTCCTGACTCTTGAGGATAAAATTCACGGCTTCTTCCGGTGAATCTGTGACAAAGAGTAAATCTAAATCGTCCGGCGAAATTGTTTTGTAACCGATCATTTTGTCTTTGATCCATTGCACCATATCGCCCCAATATTCCTTGCCAAACAACACCACCGGAAAGTTACGAATCTTGCGTGTTTGAATCAGCGTCAAGGCTTCAAACAATTCATCCATCGTACCGAAACCACCAGGGAAAATAATGAACGCCACTGAATATTTGACGAACATGACTTTGCGCACAAAGAAGTAATTGAATGTAATCGAAATCGTTTGGTACGGATTCGCTGTTTGCTCAAACGGTAATTCAATGTTGCAGCCGATAGAGATGCCACCAGCTTCAAACGCGCCTTTGTTGCCAGCCTCCATAATCCCCGGCCCGCCGCCGGTAATCACGGCGTATTTGGCTTTAGCCAGCAAACGCCCCGTCAGGACAGCAGCTTGATAATACGTGTCCTCAGGTTGGAGCCGCGCCGAACCGAAGATCGAAACGCCAGGGGGAATACGGGCTAAATCGTCAAAGCCGTCCACAAATTCGCCCATGATTTTGAAGATGCGCCAGGGATCGGTTTGGGTGAAATCCTGCTCAGCTTTAGTTGGAATTTCCAGCAGGATTTGATCTGCTGTAACACCATTTTTTCTGCGTTTATTTCTCGCCATTCGTCGGTCTCTCCCTTTAGAAATCAATGCCGGAGTTTGTGCAGGAAAGGATTCTCTGCCTGGCGATTATCACCGATCAATGACGATGTGGCAAAGGAAGGAAAAGTGAGAACGAGAGAACGAGAGAAGAAAAGGAGGGGGGAATTCACAAATCAGCCCCCTCCTTCCTGAGGTCTTCTTCCCTTTAGATCTTCCTCAATCCTGAAGCTTCGGACGACCATGAATTTTGATCGTGTCGTAATCCTCGGTCTGAACACTAAATTCATATCCACGAGCCGGTTGATACCGCCCTAACATTTCATTCACCTTGGTCACCATTGGCTCGACGAAATCCAACATAAAATCGCTTTCTTCGACCGTTTTGTGCTGTTGGTGAGCAATGTCTTCCTTGGAAATGCCAATATGGTGAAGCAACCGAAGGGGAAGGTTTTTGACTTCCATAATCCCCGTGTCTATATCATATTCTTCTTTTCGGGATTCAAGTTCGAGAAGCTGACTGTAGAAGCTTTCCTGATCTGCAAAGTCCAATTTGCTACCCATAGTTTCCTCCGTTCTGAGTTGAAATGATGAACATTTACGGATGACACAAAACAAATCCGCAAACCGTATGAGCGCACTTCATGATTGAACTAATAAAAGAGCCAGAAACCTAGTGCAGGGGAGTAAGCGCAAGTTAAAGCACGCTATCTTAAAAGTCAATGAGCGACTTAAAGTGATGCGCGCCGTTGCCATTAACCCTGCCCCATCCTCGTGAGATAACTTGTATGTTGCGAATTATTGATCTTAAGCCGGGCAATGAAGCTGCGATTCAGCAAACCGCACAACTCCTTTTTGATTCATTCAAAGATCACTGGCCCGACGCCTGGCCCACCGTGGAAGAGGCCCGGCAGGAAGTCACCGAATCCTTCGCCGATGACCGTGTGAGCCGCGTTGCAATAGATGAGACTGGCACGGTACTGGGATGGATCGGTGGAATCAGCCAATACAATGGGCATACGTGGGAACTACATCCACTGGCAGTCAGTCCCGCCGTGCGCGGTCAGGGAGTGGCTCGCGCGTTGGTTCATGACCTTGAAGCAATCATCAAAGCTCGTGGTGGCACGACGTTGTGGCTTGGCACCGATGATGAAGATCATCAGACATCATTGGCCGGCATAGACCTTTATCCAAGTGTTTGGGAGCACATCACAGCGATCAAAAATTTGCGGGGCCACCCCTTTGAGTTTTATCAAAAGCTTGGATTTGTGATCGTCGGCGTGATGCCGGATGCTAATGGGCTTGGCAAACCGGACATTTTTATGGCAAAAAGAATTACATAATCAAATCTACAACCCTGGAGATGTAAAAAGAAAATGAATTATTTGAAATTGCTGGTCTTTCTTTGCGCCGTCTTTGCCCTGGCTTGCGGACAGTCAAAAGGTGATTTAGCCGTTAAAGATGTGGCAGCAACACGTGCTTTATACACGGAACAGAAATGTGTGGTTTGCCACGGAGAAAAAGGTGATGGGGGAATCGGGCCAAGTTTCAAGGTAGGCGCGGCGATGACCCGTTCCGTCGAAGACATTGCGACCCGTATTGGCACTGGCGCAGGCGTCATGCCTTCATTCAAAGAGAAATTGAATCAGGAACAAATTCAGGAGCTGGCCAAGTTCGTCTACAAAGAAATTCAAGGACGATAGCTCCGGTCCAAGAACTAAAGAAGCGAAGCAACTAAAAAAGTTATGCCTTAGTTGCTTCGCTTCGCTGTTTTGCCTCAAAGGTTCAGATGGATTATTCGGTGCCGTCGGATTCTTGTCTTCTCTCGATCATCTCCCGCACTTCGCTAATTGAGTAGCGACCCGGCAAGAGTTGCTGTGCGGCCATCCGTTCAACCACATCCAATAAAGTAAAATTATACGGAGTTGGGATGCGATGTTTTTCGCCCAGCAAAATAATTTCGCCGTTCAAATAGCTGGCTTCGGTTTCGCCCCGCAGTTGTTGTAAGTCTGACCAGGTAGAAACATACGTGCGTTGTGGTTCCGGCAAAGTTTCTGCCTGATGAATGGCTTCTTTGTCGGGCGCGCTTTCGCCGACCTGACGGGTCTTTTGGGTCATCGCATACACGTCCAACGGGCTATTGCCTCCATCCAACGGAATGCCAGCCGCTTCGATCACGCGCAGGCCTTCTTCCTGCACTTCAGCCATCAGCAAACTGACTTCGGGCATACTCCACGCCAACTGCAAATGATGCCCGGTAATTGCCAGCAACGCATTCGTCAAATTCAATACCAGCTTGCCCCATTTAGCTGCCATGACGTGCGCCGAAAGCACCGCATTAAACCCCGCGTTCGATAAATCCTGCGCGACTTTGGTCGCAGTCTCATCGCAACCCAAAGGATAGTTGCCAATCACTAAATCCTGTTTCAGCGTGTGCGAGATCACCCCCGGCTCCAGGTAATTCACGCACGCTGCGATCATCACGCCATATACATGCAGAAACCGTTCAGCCACAGTGGGTTCATTCCGCACACCATTTTGTAAACAAAACAGAGGGGTCGTTTGGCTGAAGACCTCATGCAATTCGTGAATGCACTGATTCGTCTGCGAACTTTTGACGGCAAGCATTAACACATCGTCGGACCGAGGTGCGATTTCATGTGGAGAAGTCACCGCTTTGAGATTCGTGAGGTGTTTGGTTGGATGATAAATTGAGTGAATTGTCAGGCCACGTTGATTGAGAATATCTGCTTGTGCCGGGCGCGCGATAAAAATAACCTCCGCCCCCGAGTCAGCAAGTAATCCACCAACTAGGCTCCCAATTGCTCCAGCTCCATGAACGATGTAGCGCATAATTTGCGGGAGAGAGTTTTCGAGAAATGTTTGGCGCTCCCGGCACGGCTCGAACGTGCGACCCTCTGCTTAGAAGGCAGATGCTCTATCCACTGAGCTACGGGAGCACAGCATCGTAATTTACGAGATTGCAGGACGCGAGGCAAGAGCTATCGCGGCGCAAAGGTTTTATTTCCAACCCTGCGCGCCGCTTGTTCGCTGCACCAGAGCGGTCTATACTGCGCTTCACTTCACTATATATATCGGGAGAATATGTTATGGGCGTCAAGCCAGAATTGTTGGAAATCCTCGCGTGTCCCGCGTGCCACGCGAAAATCGAACTCAAGGCGGATGGGAGCGGTTTGCGATGCACTGCTTGTCATCGTGTCTATCCGATTCGGGATGAAATCCCTGTCTTGATTGTTGAAGAAGCTTCTCTTGAAGAGACGCCCGCCGCTGCCTGATTCCCGTGTCTGTCGCACTCTTCCATCAACTCCCCCCCTCTTCGCGTGTGCTATTCATCCGGCTTCGCAATCTAGGTGAAGCCGTCTTGGATACAGCGAATCTGCGCGCGCTTAAACGTTACCGGCCAGACTTACAAGTCACGACGTTGGTCGAAGCGATTTACACCGATTTATACGAGGCTGATCCTGACCTCGAAGCCATCCCGCTCACACGTGGGCAGCAGGAAAAACGAAGTTCCATTACTTCCCGCCTCAATGTCATTCGAGATATTCGCAGGCGCAAATTCGCCGCTGTGGTAAACCTGCACGGAGGCCCAACAAGCGCACAACTCACGTTTCTCAGCGGGGCCACACATCGGATCGGCGCAACTCATTTTCGCAATAGCTACGCCTACAATTTACGCGTGCCACCATCCGAAGAAATTCTCGGACGAAGCAATTTGCATACGGTTGAATACCAGTTCGGCTGGTTCAAATGGTTTGGCTTACCGCACGAACGACCCGGACCAACACAGCTTTTCGTAGCCCCAAACAAACGTGATGCCGCGCATACAAAACTGCAAGCAGCCGGAATCCATCCCCACCAACCTTATGCGGTGCTGGCACCAACAAATGAGTTTTACACCAAGCGATGGATGCCGGAACGATACGCCGCTATTGCTGAGCGTTTGATCGAACGCGGCTATCAAGTCGTGTTGACAGGCGCACCAACGACAGAGCAAATCGCCCAGGTTGAAAATGTGCAAGCCGCAACCGCTCATTCTCTTGCAGCCTTGACTTCACTCAGCATTGGAGAATTGATGGCCGTTATTGCTGATGCCAAAGTCTTTGTTGGCAATGACAGCGGCCCGGCGCATATTGCCGCAGCGGTCAAAACGCCGCACGTTGTGTTGTTTGGTCCGGCGAGTGCGACGCGCTGGCGTCCATGGGCGGAAGGCCGCACACAACTTGTGCAGAATGACTTCGCGTGCAATCCTTGCGCAATGTATACGTGTACGGAATTTGCCGAACCAGAGTGCATTCGCTCCGTCGCCGTTGAGCAGGTTATGCAGGCCATTGAGACCGTTTTGCTATGAATCCACAGCGTGCGCAAGACATCATTCAAAACTTTGCGGGCAGGCGTTTGATCGTCCTCGGCGATTTGATGCTGGATGAATTTATCTGGGGAGAAGTACGTCGCATCTCTCCTGAAGCGCCCGTCCCAGTTGTCGAAGTCAAGCGCGAATCGTGGCATGCTGGTGGTGCTGGCAATGTGGTATCCAACCTGCTGGCGTTGGGAGCGCAAGTGATCCCCATTGGTATCGTCGGCGATGATTGGGCAGGGCAACGATTGCGAGCGCAATTGGCCCAGGCTGGGGCTGACACGAACTTTCTGATCACCGATCTCACTAGGCCAACCACCGTTAAGACCCGCATCGTTGCGCATCACCAACAAATGATTCGCGCAGATCGTGAAAGCCGCCTGCCCATCCCGGAAGTCATCGAGGATCAATTGATTTCGATGTTTGTGGAAGCATTGAAAACTGCGAATGGTGTGATTGTCTCGGATTATGACAAAGGTGTTCTCACACCACGCGTTTTACAAAAGGTGCTGGCAGCAGCAGCCGACAAAATCGTGTGCCTTGATCCAAAAATCAAGAACTTTTCCTGCTACCGTCCGGTAACAGTAATTACCCCCAATCAGCTTGAAGCCGAACGCGCCACAGGCATTGACATCACAGATGAGGCCTCTTTGCTGGCGGCAGCTCATCAAATTCGCAGGCTTCTTGATTGCCCCTACGTTCTCATTACGCGAGGTGAACATGGGATGGCGTTGATAAGCCAGGAAACCATCTTCTATATCCCCACAATGGCGCGCGAGGTTTATGATGTCACGGGTGCAGGCGATACTGTCATTGCAACTCTGGCTCTGGCATTAACAGCGGGGGCGGAAATTACGGAAGCTGCGGTGATTGCCAATCACGCTGCTGGCATTGTCGTCGGCAAACTTGGCACGGCGACCGTTTTGCAAGCTGATCTAATGCGGGCCATTCAACAAGAGAACCAGCCTATTGCCTGAAGCCACTACACGCCCGACTTTTCAAGAATCCGTCACGCGTTTTTCATTTCATAATGTTTATGCTAGTATTTGCAAGCTTTATGCCGGAAAGCTTCTACTAACGCTGTTTGCAAAACTCAGAATTGCTACTGGATATGGCGAACTTTATTGAGCGGCAAGCGGTCGGCTCAACGCAATTCCAAGCAATGACCCTCAATCGCGTTCAGACAGTTATCGAAACGCGATTGGTGCTTGATCCGCACAGAGGGAGACGTTAGGTTTGAAGTAACTTTTATCATTTATCCAAAGGAGAAAACACGATCCTCAAGGAGTCATTAGTTTTATGTGTAGTAATTATTTTGTCCCTCGCGCTCTCACCTGCGCATCGTTCTTAGTACTTTTAGGGATTGGCGTTAACGCTCAAACACAACCACATTTTGTAGGCGACGCCTGGAAAACTTCCGGCAAATCTGCTTCGGAAGTCACAGCGAATCCCCCTAAAGAAGTTTCGGCCACTCAGGCTGCAATACCAGCCCAAGATCAATCTAAAGATAAACCTAAAACGTTATCCGCCACTTGGACTTCAACTACGCCAGTCGAGCCGAATATTCAAATCATGAACCCTTTGATTGAGCTGGAAGCGGAAGTATCCGTGGTGAAATCCTCTAAATTGGTCGCTTTGGACTCTGCTTCGGGAGAAGAATTAGTTGGAATTGAGCCACCGCGCAGCTTTGAAGCAACGGCCTACAGTTTGCGCGGCATCACGCGGTCAGGCTCATATGTGCGACGTGGTGTAATTGCGGCAGATCCGCGAGTGCTCCCTCTTGGCAGCAAGGTACATCTCAAAGCAGGAAATTATTCAGGGGTGTACACCGTGCAAGACACGGGTAAGGCAATCAAGGGCAAACGCATTGACGTTTGGATGCCATCATCGCGCGAAGCCCGGAGCTTCGGTCGCCAAAACGTTCGCTTGACGGTGCTCAAATACGGACGTAGCCGCAAGCCCAAAACCAAGTAAAAACCAAAGAATTTTCCACCAAAACATGAATCGCCGCTGAGTTTATCCCCAGCGGCGATTCGCATTTGTGTGCTTCGATGAATCCTTTTAGGCGACTTTGCTCGGCGAAGAATTGATCAAATTTTCAGGAAAATCCGGCAACATCTCTTTGGGAATTCCTTCACTGGTAGGCAGGGACGTTGTCAACAACTTAGAATCATCCAACGGATTTGGGGCCAACGAAGGAACGCTCGTCATTTCGCCCGTCTTCAACCTCAACTCAAATAAATCTGGCCGATTATAATGCCCTGTCACATCCATCATCAGACTTTCTTCGCGGATGCGATTGAGGTTGATTCGTGCCATCACAATCGCTTCATAATCAAAGGCTGGCCCGGCAATATATTTACCATCCGGGCCAATGACCGCGCTACCACCATCCAGAATCAATTTGTCCGGGTCGTTCGCAATTTCAGCAATTGGCTCCAGCTCCAAAGGCAAATCACGTGCGCGCATAATTGAGCCAGCAGCAATAATAAAACTTCTCCCCTCGAACGCGTATTGCCGACAGGCGATTTGTTCCATCTCGCCGATTGAAGGCCAGAGCGCCACATGTAAATCTTCGCCCGCCTGATGCATAGCTTGACGTGCCAATGGTGTCCAATGCTCCCACGAAATCAATCCGCCAATGCGTCCAATCGAAGTCCTGACGGAACGCAATCCGCGCCCATCGCCTGGCCCCAGAATCAATCGTTCGCTGTATGTTGGCAACAGCTTGCGATGATGATTGATAAGTTCGCCAGCAGGGTTAAAGGTCAACATGGAGCTATACAGAGTTCCACGCCCAGAGCCTTCCGTAACCCGTTCACAAACCCCGACAACTACTGTCAAACGATATTCTGCTGCCACCGCAGACAGTGCTTCCGTGGTTGGCCCAGGCACAACCACGCTGTTCTCGATTAAGCGCGCGTAAAGTTTCTTTACAGGTGGATGATTCCAGACAGCAACATCGCGGCAATATTCCAACCAGGCTGGATACCCCGGCAACCAGGCTTCAGGGAAAACAACCAGTTGCGCTTTTTTTAGCGCGGCTTCAGCAATTAGGTTGAGTGCTTTTGCCAGACTGGCTTCCAGATTCATAAACACCGGGGTCGCCTGGACGGCGGCGACCGTAACCATACGGGGCATGAGAATAGTGCTGGAAGAAGCTGATGACACTCCAAATGGATTAGACATGAATTTGCCCTCAAGTTGCATCGGCCATCAAGCCTTGTGAGGCCTCTACGAATCGTGTATCGGCTGCGAAGCGGCGGAAACCTGGTTCGCGTGAGCTATTCTTTATCACTGCCCTTACTTTTTCGCAACCTTTTCTTTCTGCGGGACTTAATCGCAATTAGCTGTTTATGTTTGCTAAAACCTCTGCTGAATTAAAGAGTAACAGAGCAAAAAGGTATTTCCGCCTAACGACCGGAAAAGTAAAAAAACTAGCATTGGGAATTTCGGTTGGGGCAGACGTAGAAAGTTGGGGCAAGACGGGCGCGGATCATACTAAATCGGCAGCTTGAACTCAAGCTTGACAGGCCTGGGAACGATGCCTATACTTGCCGTTTTGTATTTGAGTCTAAATAATTATTTAGTGCTAGTTAGAGGAGAAGTTTTGTAATGCCGAATCATGTATCAGCAGAAAAGCGTGACCGCCAAAATGTCAAATCCAATGCGGTAAATTCCGCGAACCGGACGAAACTCCGTACTGCGATTAAGAAATTACGCACCGCAATTGCCACCAAGAATGCCAGCACTGCGCAGCAACTTTTGCCCACCACCATTTCTGCCATTGACAAGGCAATTCAAAAAGGTGTGATTCATCGCAATGCCGCCGCGCGCCACAAATCTCGTCTGACGAGCCACGTTAACACACTCGCGGCGAAATAGTTTTTTTCCCCCAGATAGCGGTCGTTTAAGAGGTCAGATGTCAGGCTACTGGCATCTGACCTCGTCGTATTTTTTGAAGCAGCAATGAGGTCCTACTTTCGAACACTTCTTTTTGTTGTCATCGTTTTCTCGCTTGCCGTTCCCTCTTTAGCGCAAATCAAGTCTTCTATTACCGCTGATCTCGTTCTCCTCAACGGACGCATTTGGACGGGCGATGAAAAAATGCCTTGGGTGGAAGCTATTGCTATCAAAGGCAATCAAATCCTGCGCATTGGGAAATCTGCTGATATTAAGTCTCTGCTTTCTCCAGAAACAAAAATTGTTGATTTGGGAGGCCGCCTGGCTGCGCCTGGATTCAATGATGCGCATACCCATTTTTTAGGGGGTTCACTTGACCTGACAGAAGTTAGCCTTAATGGTGCACGTTCCTTGGAATTGATGCAAAGTCGGGTTACTGCATACGCCCTTCAACATCCTGACGAAAAATGGATTACGGGTGCAGGCTGGGAATATTCGTATTTTCCTGGGCAACGTTTACCAACGCGGGCCGATCTGGACGCTGTGGTGAAAGATCGGCCTGTTTATTTGCGAGCATATGATGGTCACACGGGTTGGTGTAATAGTAAGGCGCTTGAATTAGCTGGAATTACGCGTGATACCAAATTTGAAGGCTTCGGCGAAATCGTCCGCGATCAAAATGGTGATCCCACTGGTGTGCTGAAGGAAGGGGCACAATCGCTGGTCCGCCGCCACATTCCAAGTCCTTCGGTCGCCAAAAAACTAGCGGCACTGCGGCAAGGTCTGCAACTTGCTGCATCACTTGGAATTACCAGCATTCAAAACGCCCACGGCAGTGCGGATGACGTGGCGTTATATCAGGAAATCTTGAGCAGTGGCGAATTGACGTTGCGGACGTCAATTGCTTTTTCGATGGCGCGCGATTTACCGGATGACAAATGGCAGCAAATGATTGCGCTCAAAGATAAATATCGTAGCAATCCAATGCTGCGCGCTTCATCGGTAAAATTTGTGCTTGACGGTGTGATTGAGTCACATACTGCCGCAATGATTGAACCATACAGCGACGGGGCCAAAACTAAAGGCGAACCTGCGTACACGGCAGAAATTTACAACGATTTAGTTGCTCGTTGTTCCCGCGCAGGTTTTCAGATCTACACCCACGCTATCGGAGATCGTGCTGTGCGAATGGCTCTGGATGCATATGAAGCGATTCAAAAAGGGATGAAACGCCCTGACCTACGTTCGCGCGTCGAGCACATTGAAGTTGTTTCCCCCACAGACATCCCTCGCTTTGCCAAACTAGGTGTTTTGGCTTCGATGGAACCTATCCATGCCGATCCTGACACGATTGCTGTTTGGGCGCGCGCGGTTGGACCGGAACGCGTGAATCGTGCTTTTGCTTGGAACGAGTTGCAGAATAGTGGTGCGCGATTGGTCTTCAGCAGTGATTGGCCTGCAACCATCAGCGTTGATCCGATTCGCGGTTTGCACAATGCAGTCAATCGCAGAACTACCGAAGGCAAACCACCGGAAGGCTGGATTCCCAAACAACGCATCACAATCGAACAGGCGCTACGTGCTTACACGAGTGCAGGTGCCTATGCCTCCTTTGAGGAACAATTGAAAGGAAAACTGACGCCCGGAATGTTTGCCGACATCGTTGTGTTTTCACAGGACCTTTTTAAAATTGATCCGCTGAAAATCCACGAAACACAGGTAGTACTCACGGTGTTTGATGGGAAAATTATCTATCGTCATCAAGCGAAGTTTCCTGAGAGCAGATAAAGCCAGACTCGTCCTCCAAACCGGAGTACCTGCCGGGAGGTATAAATAGGAAGGACAGGGTTTCCCTCTTGAAATCCTGTCCTTTTTTCTTTCTTATACACAAAAAGAGGTTGCTTTCGGATCTGGCTACAACATCAACTGCCCACCATTCACTTCAATCGTCTCGCCACACACATAACTCGCCGCATCGGAGGCCAGAAACACAATCACTTTCGCGGTTTCTTCCGAAGTGCCAATGCGCCCCATCGGAATTGAATTCACAAATGCCTTCATCATTTCTGCCGTCGAAAATACTTCATGAAACGGTGTATCAATCACGCCAGGCGCAACGCTGTTGACGCGAATGCCATGCGGCGCTAATTCTTTTGCCATTCCTTTCGTCAACGTAATCAATCCGCCCTTTGCCGTCGCGTAGTGCATTGCGCCCGGACCACCGCCATTGCGTCCGGCAATCGAAGTCAGGTTCACAATCGCACCGGATTTGCGTTCGATCATTGCAGGCACGACCGCTTGCGTGACAACCAGCACACTTTTCAAATTCAGATTCATCACATCGTCCCAACGCGCTTCGGTAAGCTCAAGCAGTTTCATCCGTTCGACCAACGAACCTGCGTTGTTGATGAGAACGTCAATCGCACCGAGTTCATTCGTTGTTCGTTCGACCATCGTGCGCACGTCGTCCGATTTTGTCACGTCAGCTTGAATCACAATCGCTTTGCCGCCTGCCGCTGTGATTTGTTGCAGCACTGCGTTCGCGCCCGCTTCATTACGATTGTAATTGATGGCGACACTTGCGCCCTGTTCGGCGAGCATTATTGCTGTCGCCGCGCCAATGCCTGAACTTGCGCCCGTCACAAGCGCAACTTTTCCTGTCAAATCAAGATAGTTTTTCATGAACGTTCTTTCGATAGATGATGCACAAATGTTGTGCGGTTAATGTTTTTCCACGAAGTCACACGAAGGAACGCGAGAAATCAAAGGCAAATGGCAAATGGCAAATGGCAAAAGGTCGGCACTTTATTTCCTGTTTTTTATAAAATAGAAAAATTATCTTCCGCCCTTTTGATTTTTGATATTTGCCATTTGCCTTTTGATTTTGTATTCCCCCTCGTGTGACTTCGTGGAGAAAAATCTAAACAATCTCCTGCACGCGTCCGACCTGCCCGTCTTCCAATCGTACCTTTATCCCGTGCGGGTGATTCGGTGATTTCGTCAGGATATCGCGGACCACGCCGCGCGTTCTGCGTCCTGTGCGCTGATCCTGCTTCAGGACAATCTCAACCGTGATTCCGGGACGAATATCTTTTCTGTTTTGACCATTCATAAATTCAACGTGTCGGTGCAATGGAGTACGTCATCCCTTGCATCGTTTTGAAGCTGACCGCGCCATCCTGCACAGTTGTTTTCAGCGATCTGCCCTGCAATTGCACTACGACAGGCGTTTTGTAGCGAACGACGCAAGGTAGGCCCGCTTTGGATTTGATCGTAGCGTAGACCAACCGCCCGTCTTCCCATTTCATACTGACTTCAAAGCCGCCTCGCGCGCGCAAGCCTTTGATCTCGCCGCTCGCCCACGCTTTCGGCAGTGCGGGCAGCAAGTGAATTTCGCCCGCGTGACTCTGCATCAACATTTCTGCCATCCCTGCCGTGCCGCCGAAGTTGCCGTCAATCTGAAACGGCGGATGATTGTCGAATAAATTGGGAAGCGTGGATTTGGCCAGCAACGCAACGATGTTTTCGTGCGCGGTGTCGCCTTCTTCGAGTCGCGCCCAAAAATTGATGATCCACGCGCGGCTCCAACCCGTGTGACCGCTGCCTGCTTTCAATCTGCGTTCCAACGTCGTGCGCGCGGCTTTCGCTAAATCGGGTGTGCCGCGCAACGTGATTTGATTGCCGGGATGCAGCGCGAACAAATGCGAGATGTGGCGATGTCCGGGTTCCGGTTCGTCATAATCTTCCAGCCATTCCTGTAACTGTCCGTGCTTGCCGATTTGTAGCTTGGGCAAACGGTCGCGTGCGCTAATAACTTGTTTGCGGAATTCTTCATCAATATTCAGGATTTGACTGGCTTCGATGACACGCGAAAACAGCGCGTAGGTGATCTCCGAATCCATTGTCGGCCCCATGGTCAATGTACCCACTGTGCCATTGCTCATCCGGTATTTGTTTTCCGGCGAAATCGAAGGCCCTGTAATCAAATGCCCCTTGCCGTCATCCTGCAAATAGTCGAGGAAAAATTCGGCGGCCTCTTTCAAGACCGGATACGCACGAAATTGCAGAAACACTTTGTTACGCGTGTAATCGTAATGATCCCATAAATGCAAACTCAACCACGCCGCGCCCATCGGCCAAAGTCCCCAATAAACGCCATCAATCGGTACCGCATCACCCCAGGCATCCGTGTTGTGGTGCATCACAAAGCCGCGCGCACCGTAGAGATTTTTGGCAACGCGGCGTCCGTCTTCGCGCCCGTTTTCGATTAAGTCAAACAGCGGCTCGTGCAACTCGGTCAGGTTCGTTACTTCCGCTGGCCAGTAATTCATTTCCGTGTTGATATTGATCGTGAATTTGCTGTCCCACGCAGGCGCGAGCTTGTCGTTCCAAATGCCCTGCAAATTCGCCGCCATCGTGCCGGGACGCGAACTCGCCATCAGCAAATAGCGCCCAAATTGAAAGTACAAGGCTTCCAGCGCTAAATCTGTTTCGCCTGCCTGCACCCGTTTCAATCGCTCATTGGTTGGAAGATCAGGCGCAGCCGCTGCAAGCTGAAAATCCACGCGGCGCATCAATCGTTGATGATCGGCAATGTGTGCGGCCAGCAGCCTGGCATAGGGCTTTTTCGCGGCGGCCAAATACTGCTCACATTTTGCTGCCGGGTCTTTCTCCTTAAAGTTCGTCGCCGCAACAAACAACACCGTCACGGCATTCGCATTCTCAACAATCAGTTCATTTCCCTCAACTCGCAGCTTGCCGCCTTCGAGCATAATTTGGGCAATGCCTTGGAACTTCACCCCGACTTTGCGTTCGTCCGGGCGACGTGCATCCCGCAAAATGGCTTCGCCACCCATCACCACACGATTGCGCGCCACCAGTGACATCGTCACATCCTGTTCGCGTGTCATCGAAGCCGCCAACGAAATGCGCCCCGGCTGATTGCTTGTCAGCCGCATCACGATTGCCTGATCCGGCGCAGAAGCGAACACTTCGCGCGTGAATTGCGTCGCGCCAATCTTGTATGTCACCCGCGCCACACCGGAATCCAAGTCCAACTCGCGCCGATAGTCGCTTGCATTTTCCTGACCCTTAAAGCGCAATTTCAAATCACCAAACGGCTGATACGGCGGCAATCGTCGCGGCATCGAAATGATGTTTTTGTCCGCCAGTTCTTCGGCCTCTTTGATCTTACCTGCTTGCAATAAGCGCCGCACTTCGATGACTGCTTTCGCCCCGTTCGGATTGTTGCGGTCACGTTTTTCGCCCGCCCAGATCGTGTCTTCATTGAGTTGCAACCGTTCTTCCTGCACACCGCCAAATACCATCGCGCCCAATCGCCCATTGCCAATCGGCAACGCCTCTTCCCATTTGACGGCAGGCTGCCGATACCAAAGTTTTTGTGCGGAAGCAGGCGATTGCGCTACGCCCACACCTGCGCAGATCGAACAAACAATCCAAGCGGCAAACCATCGTTTCATTGTGTTGCTGTTCCTTTCTATGATGAAGCCGAGAATCTACCACGAAGCGAACGACCTCGACAAAAGACAATGCCGGAGATCAAGCGCATTTCCTGTATAATCGCGGAACGAAGGGAGTAATGGTATGTCAACGATAACAGCCGAAAGCATGCTGCAACTGATTGAACAGATGCCGCTGAGCGAACAATTGAAACTCAAGCAATTGATGGCGCAGCGCGTTGAACCGCAACCCAAACAACTCGACAAACACTTGCAGCCCAAACCCATACCCGATAGCACCCGCGAGATGCGTTGGCTTGCCGAACATCAGCGCGAATATGTTGGGCAATGGGTTGCATTAGATGGAGACCGCTTGATTGCAGCCAGCCCAAATCATGAAGAAGTTGCAGCGGCGGCTGATGCAGATGGCGCGTATCTGCCGCTATTCACCTACATTGATGATCCTGACAAAGTCTACGCTGGATTCTGAGTATGGCGATACAATTGAACTTTACCGAAGAGCTTCGTTACGCGGACGATTTAGCGGGCATCTCCATTCCTGTTGTTCTCAGCTACGGCAAAAAATCGCGTCGCGTCCAAGCGAAAGTGGATACAGGTGGTGAAGTGTGTCTTTTCAGCCACGAAGATGGGACGATTCTTGGCGTGCCAATTGAGCAAGGAATCCCAATTACACTCAGCAGCCTGGGCGGCAATGTCGAAGCTTTTGGACACGAAGTCATCATCCAAACTGGCGACCTGATCTTTCAAAGCTTGGTCTACTTTGCCAAGTACCCCGGTCTGCCTCGCAACATACTCGGTCGTCAGGGTTGGTTGCGGAATCTCAAGCTTGCGGTTGTTGATTACGACAATCTGATTTACCTCGGTTCCTATGACTCGTAAGCGAAGCTTGGAAGCCAGTGACACCACATAAACCACCGACAAATTGCCAATGCCAGCAACACCGCCTGCATGTGCCTGGCGCATAAATCCATTGCGAAACGATTTCCTCCGAACCCTTTACAAACACAGCCTTTAGTGTTCCTGCCAATCCAATCTCTGAAATACCTACAATGTGTTTTGCGTGCGCGAAAAAATAAATCTTTCGCGTGTGCAATGATGCGACGCAGTGGAAGGATCGGGCTTCGCTAACTAGCCGCACGGCTAACTTCAGATTGCCTTATGCTTCCAATCAGCAACGGATTTTTGACCGTGCTGCAATGCGTCGTTGTTGTCAAATTTGACTTTGTACAGATGCGCTAAGGTCGTCGGAAAATGATTCCGGCTTAGCCTGTTTAGACTGATCTTGGTTTGGGAAGGCTCCCGAATTGAACGCTGGCGAATGCCAGTATTACCGCAAGAATAGGGCGAATAACCGCCAGTAGCGATATTCGCCCCAGACGCTGGGCTGATAGGTGTTACAGACTTAGCGGGTCAAAAGCACCTGTCAGCGCCAGACTTTGAGGAATCAAATGAATGAAAAAATCAATTGAGGACAAAGTGCCTGCAAAGAAAAATCAAAAAACAGTTGCCATTCAAAAGGTTGATAGCACTCGTCTAGATTATGCCCATAGCCATATAGTGGCACAAGTGACCGTTATTGCGGCTTTTGTTGGCGTAGTGATTTGGCTGCTTGCTACACAGGGAATAATAGGAGCAATTCTAGCATTCTTCGCTCTCCTGCTAGCGGTACTATATCTTTGCAGGCCGAAATCATGAACGCGGTTTGTAGTGCGGTAGTGATGTTTCTAAGTCAGGGGCAATAGTTTGCTGCTCCTGACTTGGCAACAAATATAACTCGCGCCAAACCAATCTACTTTCGTTTTCACATAATCCCAAACGTCGCAAACGTTTCGCACGCGCTCATGCCGTCCTCAATCGCTTTTTGCACGAGCTTTTCGCCGCGTGCTTTTTCGATGGCGCGGGTGAAGGCTTCTTCTTCGGCCTCGCGCGGAATCACGATGACGCCGTCTATGTCACCAAACACAATATCGCCAGGACGGATGCGGACGCCTTCGATTTCGATGGCGGTGCGGAAGTCAATCACCTTGCCGCGCGGACCTTGGTCTTGCGCGTAACGCCCGCTCGAAAACGTCGGAAAGCCGAGGTGCAAGATGCCGAAGGTGTCGCGGGAGTAACCGTCTACAACCGCTCCGGCTGCGCCGAGTTTCATTGCACGCGTGCTCATCAATTCGCCCCACAAGGCATAGCGCGGCGAACCGCCGGTGCAGATGTAAATCTCATTCGTCTTCAAATCGTCCAATGCTTCGAGCATCAGGCCAAACGGTTTCGCCATAGCAGGATTGTTGGAGGCGATTTCAGCTTCGGCAAAGACGTCTGCTTCCAGCACGGGCATCGCGCGTCCAATCGCAACCATATCGTCGCGCAAAGGCTGCAAACGCGGCGGCAGGAATTGATTCAACAATCCCATCTTGTCCATCACATCGCCCACAACGGCGGTGAAGAGTTCTTGTTTGGCGAGGGCGAACAATTCTTCGTCAGAGTTCCAGAGTTTCATGAGTAGGTGTTAGGTGTTGGGTGTTAGGTGCCAGGTTATTTGACAGCGGTCAGCATGATTTCTACCAGTCCGTCGGCGTTGACTAGGTCGGTGATGACCGTTGCTCTTGCTGGAAAATCTTTGCTGAATTGTGGGCGATAAACTTCGTTCATCGCAGGGAAATGTTTGCCGTCGGTAATGTACACCAAACCTTCGACGACGTGCTTCCATTCAAAGCCTGCGGCTTTCAACGCGCGTCCGAGTGCTGCCAGCGTGCGTTCGGATTGCGCCTTCGCGTTGCCACGATTGTCGGGCGTGTTGCCGAGCATGCCGGAAAGATACAACCGATTGCCGACACGAATCGCCGCGCTCAAATTTGGGTTCAGTGATGAAGGCTGACCGTTTTCGTTGAGCGGAACAATTGCCTGTCGGTCTTTGCTCTTGACCGCAAGCATCGTGATTTCGACGGCATACTGCGGATTCATCAATGCCGCTTTGACAGTGGCGCGCGCGGGCGGATCTTTCGGAAAGTAAGTGCGATAGGCGGCGTTCATTTCCTGAAATTTGGCGACATCGGTGATGTAGACGCGCGAAGTGACGACATCGGCGTGTGTCATTCCGGCGGCCTGCAAAATCGCGGCGGCGTTGTCCATCACTTGCTTCGTTTGCACTGCCACCTCACCTGTCATTTGTGTGTTGGCCTTGTTATCGCGCGCGACAAGACCCGCCAAAAACAATGTGTCGCCCGATTGAATACCGTAACTGTAATTCGGACTTGGCTGCCAACCAGCAGGCAGAATAACTTTGCGCTCCGCACCATTGCGCAAAGCAACCAGCGAAATCTCAATCAGCGCATCGGGAAGCACTAAACCTGCCACAATCGTTGTCCGCACAGGCGGAGCTTTTGGCCAGAAGCGACGATAGACTTCATTCATCGCCTCAAAGTCGCTCGCGTTTTTCAGATAAACGTGAACCGATGCGGCGCGGTCGAGGCCAACGCCAGCGGCTTTCAAAATCTGCGCGATGTTTTCGAGCGTGTGTTTGGTTTGCTCCTGAATCGTGCCGGGAACGAGCTTGCCTTGCGGGTCAGTCGCCATTGTGCCGGAGACGTAAATTAAATCACCCGCGCGCACAGCGGGACTGAAGGGCAAGTTCAGATCAGGGCCAGCTTTGATGATTTGCTTGCTGGATTGTTGTGCAAAAGCGGGAAGCACAAGCATAAGCAAGCACAGAAATAGCAGTTTCAAAGAGAACATTAGGGACACTCCTTGTTTGCGAGACAGTTATATTTGACCAGAAATAATTTGTTGCGGGTTGATTGCCGTGATGCCTTGATAACGTGCAAAATCTTTTTGATTTAGCGTCAGGATTCGATCCACATTATGGACTTTCATCAATGCGGCAATCCGTGCATCGTGAACCTGAACACCCATCACGTTGTATGCTAACAAAAGTCGCTTCCACTCAAAAAACACAGCGGGAACATCGGGCAACAAAGGAAAGCTTCGTTCAATGAATTGCAAGCGGTATGCAGCATCCTGTACTGAATATCCATAGCCACTGCGTGCGGTTGCCGGACGAGTCAAACATTCCAGAACTCGGCAAGGTTTTGTGATGCGGTGACCATTTCATCACCACGCATTTTGAGAATTCTGACAGCGGTTCTGATTGAGGAATAATTCGGGTCAGTTCGATGTAAGAAACGAAGCAGGATGTTTGTATCTACGAAATAGGCCATCAGTCGTGATCAGCGTAAATATCTGCGCGAGAAAAATCGCTGGGCAAAATCGGAAGATGCTCTGTGCCCTTCGCTAGTTCGTCCAGATTATGCTCAAACTCCTCCAGGCTTGACGGTAAGGGTGAGCCATTTGTCATATCGTTCTCAAGCAAAGTACGCAGATAATTATCAATCGGTAGTTGCCGCGCCATTGCCTTTGCTTTCAGGGTCTCTGCGATTTCTGGTGATACTTCAATTGTCGTTAGGTTCGAATTCATACCTCTACCTCCAACAAATCATAGCATCACTCCTTCGTGATAGCTTCATCCAAATTCAGCATTACGCGCGTCACGGCTGTCCACGCGGCGAGTTGTGACATCGTGATGCCTTTGGGCAACGTGAATGATTTGCTTGGATCATCCGTGGCGAAATTCCACGGGTTCAAGGCACCGCTTGTGAATCGTTCGTGTTGCTTGTTGAGAAGGGTAAGCAAATCAGCGGATTCCTGTGCTGTTGGCTTTCGTGCCAAGACACGGCGGAACGCGAATTCCAAGCGTGCAGCATCATTTGTGCTAACTTCAGTCAAAGTCTTCAAAGCCAAGGCACGCGCAGCTTCCAAAAACAATGTCTCATTTAGGGTTGTTAATGCTTGCAACGGCGTGTTGGAGCGGGCGCGGCGCACGCAAGACACGTCCCCGTTCGGCGCATCGAACGTTTGCAGCATCGGGTACGGCACGGAGCGAAAGCGGAAGGTATACAACGCGCGGCGATAGCGGTCGGGGCCGGTTTCGACTTTCCAGTTTTTTGTGCCGTAGCTCACTGGCGGCAAATACAAAAACTCCGGCGATGGAGCAAACACGCTGCGTCCGCCGATTTTGGGGTTCAGCAAACCACTCGCGGCGAGTGCGATGTCGCGCACGATTTCGCCTTCGACACGCAATCGCGGCGCGCGTGCCAGCAGACGATTCAACGGGTCTTTTTCCAACAGTTGCGGTGTGGTCTTTGATGATTGGCGATATGTTGCCGAGTTAACAATTAATCGGTGAACATTCTTGAGAGACCAGTTCGCAGCGTGTTGTTCGCGGTTCGCAGTAGATTTGGCAGCAAGCTGCGAACGGTGAACTGTGAACTGTGAACTCGGCTCCATCAATTCCACCGCCAGCCAATCCAGCAATTCAGGATGTGAAGGCGTTTCACTTTGCTTGCCGAAATCTTCGGGCGTGCTGACGAGGCCTGTACCGAAATAGGATTGCCAGATGCGATTGACGATGGCGCGCGCAGTGGTGGGTGATTGACGATCTACCAGCCATTTGGCAAATGTCAGGCGATTCGGCGGCGCGTTTGCGGACAAGGCGTGCAAGAACGCGGGCACGCCGGGTTCGATCTTTTTGTCGGGGCGCAGGAAGTCGCCGCGTTTGAGTGTGAAGGTGTCGCGCATCTCGGCGCGTTCGTTCATTACCAATTGGGTTGTGCCGGCAGGATGCTGTTGCCACAGTGCTGCGATTTGTTTGTTGTGCTCGGCAAAATCGGTGACGGTCGTGCGCCAATAACTGAACACCGTTTCGATTTGCGCTTTGCTGCGCTGCTCACGCGGAATCGCAAAAATTTCACGAACATTTGCGGGCAGCGGATCGGCAGTCGCATTGGCCGCGCTTGTTATGGCAAGGCGAAAGCGCCCGAGGCCTTGTTGTTCGTTGTCGTTATTGTTCGTGCCGCCATGTCGTTGACTCAGATAAAAGTTCAGCGTCAGGCCGTCTTTATTGATGATCGGCGCGGCGAGATTGAAAACAGCTTTGCGCGCCTGATTGCGCAAACCGGGCCCAATGTCGGTTCCCCACCCTGTTTCCTCTTTGCCATCAATCGCAAACGCGACGGGGCCGAAGACACGACGTTTGCCGCTCTTGTCGTTGAATTTCTGTTCGAGTTCGGTTTCGGGCGGGTTCACGTCAGCCGTGGCCTGGGCAAATTTGAGCTTCGTGAATTTGTTTGGATCGTTCGCAGACGCGGCTTCGACTTCAAATTCGGTCAGCGCGCACGTGCCTTTGTACGAACGCCCGGGGCCACCGAATGGCAAGTTCGGATCGGTCAATAATTCCAGGCGAAAAGCAGTGATGTTCGGCTCGTTTGTCTTGAGCACAAGCTTCACGCGATGCTTGGCGGGCGCATAACCACCAACTAAAAACGAGCCGTCTTTTTGCGGCAAGTACCGTGCGCCATCGGTCGAAATGTCTATGACTTCGGGCTGAATAACTTTCCATTCGCCTTGGTCGTTTTTGACGCGATCTTCCCACGCATTCATTTGTGCGATCCAGTCGGGTTTGATTTCTCGCAGCTTCGCTTCGATCTCTTTGGTCTGGCTCAAAATATTCGCGCGTTGTTGCTGTTCTTCCGGTGTGTAGACGGCCATCGCGCCTTCGTACGAATTGTTCAGGAAGGCGAACATGCGGTAATACTCGTCCTGTTTGAGCGGGTCGAATTTGTGATTGTGGCATTGCGCGCAATTGACCGTCAGACCGAGAATGCCTTTGCCAATGGCGTCCATCCGATCAAACATCGCTTCCATCCGAAACTGTTCAGGATCAACGCCGCCTTCTTCGTTAATCATCGAATTGCGCAAGAAGCCTGTGGCCACTTTTTGATCCTGTGTCGCGTTGGAAAGCAAGTCGCCCGCGATCTGTTCGATGATGAATTGATCGTAGGGCAAGTCGCGGTTCAGCGCGTTGATAACCCAATCGCGGTAGAACCAAACCTGACGCGGCTTGTCTTTTTCAAAGCCATCGGAATCGGCA
>JAEUQN010000067.1 GCA_016789725.1 Blastocatellia bacterium
TTCGGGAGAATACGCGGCGGACGCGCCCAGTAAATTGGATACGGCACGGCGTTCTCGTTGACTTGTTCCGGCGAATCGTTGCTGGAATATCGCCGCACCAGTTTGTTTTGCGCATCCAGGATTTCCAGCGCAACCTCTTTGGCATCCGACTTCAGCCAATAATTGATGATCGCACCGTCGGGCGGGTTTTGCCCCATCGGTTCTTCGGGCGGAATCGGCGTGTCGGTGTTCAGGCTGCGGCGCACGCGCGTAGCGAGTTGTGGTTTGTACAAAAAGGCATCGGACGCGGCCATTTGCACATTGATCTGCCGCAGCGGCGTGATGTCATCAAGAATCCAAAAGCTGCGTCCGTGCGTGCCAACTACGATGTCGTCGTCTTTGATCACCAAATCACGAATCGAACTCGGCGGCAGATTCAGCCGCAGCGATTGCCAGTTTTCGCCGTCGTCAAAACTGACAAAGACCGTTTGTTCCGTGCCTGCGAACAGCAAGCCTTTGCGCTGAGGGTCTTCGCGCACAACGTTGACGATGGTTCCGTTCGGGATGCCGTTAACGATGCGCTTCCAGGTTTTACCGCCGTCGCGCGTGCGATAAATGTGCGGGCGCAAATCGTCAATGCGCAGCGTATTGATCGCCGCATACGCCGTGTTGTTGTCAAAGTGCGACGCATCCATCAACGACACTTTCATCCACGACTTCAAATCGGGTGGAGTAACGTTCGTCCAATTCTCGCCGCCATCCGTCGTGCGATGAATCAAGCCGTCGTCGGTTCCCACCCAGATGGTGTTGATATCCTGATGCGAAGGCGCAACGGTGTAAATCACACCGCGACGCGCCATCGTCTCCATTTCTTTCGTCGCGTATTTTCCGACGCTTGCAGGCACGTCGTATTTTTCACGCGTCAAATCGGGGCTGATGATCTCCCAACCGTTGCCGCCATTTGTCGTCTTCCACAACACGTTTGTCGCAAAGAACAACGCGCGTTTGTCTACGGTCGAAAAGATCACAGGCATCGTTCGCAACGTTCGATATTTGCCGCTACGCAATGCTTCGGGCGCGATGTTTTGCACTTGCCCCGTCTTCCAATCGTAGCGCGTGATGCGACCGCCATACGTGATGTCAGGATTGAGCGGATCAGGTGCAGCGTAGCCGTATTCGTCCACGCCGACGGTGCGCCAATCGCGCCACGTGATCGCACCGTAATCGCCGCGACTTTGCACCGCGACGGAACCGCTTTCCTGTTGTCCACTGTAAACCCAATATGGCCAGCGATTGTCAGTGATGACGTGATACAACTGCGCCGTCGGCTGATTGTACCAACTGCTCCACGTGTCGCCGCCGTTGACCGTGATCGTCGCACCCTGATCCGTCGCAAAAATCATCGTGTCGGGATGTTCCGGGTTGATCCAGATGCGGTGATAATCGTCGCCGCCCGGCGCACCTTTGAGTGCCGTGAACGTCTTGCCGCCGTCCGTAGATTTGTACGAAGCCGTGTTGCCAACAAACACGATGTCAGGATTTTTGGGATGAATTTTGATTTCGGCAAAGTCAGAGCCGCGTCCCCACGTGCGCGCTTCATTGCTAACCTTGCGCCACGATTCGCCCGCGTCATCGCTGCGATAGATGCCGCCGAATTGCGGGTTCGCGTCCACCGTCGCCATCAGAATGTTCGGGTTGCTGCGCGAAACATCAATGCCGATGCGCCCCAATCCTTGCGCAATGGTCGGCAAGCCTTTCGTCAGTTGCCGCCAGGTGTTGCCGCCGTCCGTGGATTTATACAAGCCGCTGCCTGGCCCTTGCCATTGCCCGTTTTCCCACGGCCCGTGCCGCACTTCGTATAAATCGGCGTAGATCGTGTTCGCGTCTTTCGGATCGAACGCGACCTGAATCGCGCCTGTGTTTTCGTCTTTGTAGAGAACCTTTTGCCAAGTCTCGCCGCCATCGAGCGAACGAAATACGCCGCGCTCAGCATTCGGCCCAAACGGATGTCCGCAGACCGCGACAAAGACTCGATTCGGGTTCTTTGGATCAACAATGACCGAGCCGATTTGCTGCCCGTCTTTCAGCCCCATGTTTTTCCACGTCTTGCCGCCGTCCGTAGATTTGTACACGCCATCGCCAACCGACAAATCAGGCCGCAGCGGCAAGCCTTCGCCACTGCCAACATAGATCACATTCGGCTGCGTTTCGCACAACGCGACATCGCCAATCGAACCTGTCGGCTGATCGTCAAAGATCGGCTGCCACGTCCGCCCCGCATCCGTCGTCTTCCACACACCGCCGTTGTTGACCCCGATGAAAAAGACGTTCGGCTGATTCGGAATCCCGACTGCGCCAACTGTTCTTCCGGCACGAAATGGGCCGATGTTGCGCCATTTGATGCTTTGATAAAGTTGCGGATTGAATTGTTGTGGCAACGACGATGTAACCAGCAGTGCAAGCAAAGCCACAACCAACGACCAACGACAGGGCAAATTCATAATGCCTCCAAATTTGAATACGGCGTTTGAGAATTACTGCGCGAGTATGATTCGCTGAAGCAACCAGGTTGTCAACAACAGGCAATGCAAAAAAATGCCGTGCAATAACAGCATTGCACGGCATGATTTTTTGAGATTCAGTTATGCTAACGAAAACCTACGCGACTTCGGCGGCTTTGTATTTCACATTCTCCAACCCCACCAACTTGTTCAGCCCATTGAAGGCAGCCGCTTTGTAACATTCCGCCAACGTGGGAAAGTTGAAAACGGTGTTGATGAAATAATCCACTGTGCCTTTCAGGGTCATCACGGCTTGCCCGATATGCAGCAACTCCGATGCGCCTTCGCCGATGATGTGGACGCCTAAAATCTCGCGCGTTTCGCGGTGGAAGATCAGCTTCAAGCGGCCCGTCGTATCGCCACGAATCTGGCCGCGCGCGATTTCACGGTAATACGCCAAACCAACTTCGTACGGCACATCTTCGTCGGTCAATTGCTCTTCGGTTTTACCAACAAATGAGATTTCGGGAATCGTGTAAATGCCGTAGGGATAGGCACCGGGATCGGTCTTGGCTGGCACATTGAACGCGTGGCAGGCGGCCATTCTCCCCTGCTCCATTGAAACCGATGCCAGACTTGGAAAGCCGATCACGTCGCCCACCGCAAAGATATGGCGTTGCGCGGTTCGGTATTCGTCGTCCACGGTGATACGTCCGCGCGAATCGGCTTCTAACCCAGCGGCTTCCAGATGCAAACCGTCCACGTTGCCTTGACGCCCGATAGAATACAGCAACGCATCGCCAGCGATTTTCTTTTTGCTTTCCAACGTGGCAATCACGCCATCGGCAGTCTCCTCTACGCTGACGACTTCTTCGCCCATGCGCAACGTCACACGATGATCGCGCAAGTGATAAGACAAGGCTTCGATGATTTCACTGTCAGCAAATTCGAGCAGGCGCGGACGCTTTTCAATCAGGATCACGCGCACGCCGAGCGCCGCAAACATTGACGCATATTCCACACCGATCACACCGCCGCCCACGACAATCAATGTTTTCGGTACTTGTTCAAGCTGGAAAATCTGATCGCTGTTGATGATTGTGCGATTGTTGATCGGCACGGTGGCCGAAGCGGCAGGGCGTGTCCCGACGGCGATCACAATATTGTCGCCTTCGATCTCGGTCGTGCCGCGCGAGTTTTGCACGCGCAAACGATGCGAATCAACAAAGCTGGCAGCGCCCGTCAGCAAATCAATATTGTTGCGTCCCATTTGGTTCTGGGTCACGTCGCATTCGGTGCGGATGACGTGCTGGACACGAAACGACAAATCTTCCATCGTGATTTTGTCTTTCACGCGGTAATTCATGCCATACACATTTTGGTACTGATAGCCGGACAAGTGCATCACGGCTTCGCGCATGGTCTTGCTGGGAATCGTCCCCGTGTTGATGCACGCGCCGCCGACGACTTCTTTCTTTTCGATGACAGCGATGCGCTTGCCCAGTTTTGCGCCTTGAATCGCGGCACGCTGCCCGCCGGGGCCAGACCCAATGACAATCAAATCGTATTTTTGCATAAGCGAATTAGAGGTGGGTTGAGGGAATGTTTGGGGGGCAAGAAGCAAAGGCCGGGCGCATGATTGGCAAAATCCGCGACGAAGTCAACAAACAATTTTTGTCACAGAATTGTGCTGCCAGGCTAAAAGTTAAATTGCGCTTCGATTTGTGCGTACCAATCCGCAGCAATGCGCCATTCTGCCGTCGCTTGTGGCTCAAAGCGGCGCAATTGCACATTCGCGGCGACGTGTTGGCGTGCATCGGTCAAGGTGGCGAAACGGCCTGCGGCAACCGCCTGCACCAAGACGTTTCCAATGACAGTGGATTCAACCGGGCCAGCCAGCACAGGCTTTCCGGTGGCATTCGCCGTCGCCTGGTTCAGGTAGGCGTTTTGCGAACCGCCGCCGACAATTTGTACGCCTGCGAGGGGCTGTCCGGTCAATTCCTCAATCGTGCGCAGAACAGAGGCATAACGCAGCGCGAGCGAGTCCAGAATCGCTTTCGCTACGGCGGGCGGATCGTCGCTGGGTTGTTGCTGAGTGTCGGCAAGCTGCGCCGCAATGGCGGCAGTCATACTGGCAGGGTTGAATAAACGAGCATCATCAGGGTAGAACAACGCGGGGAAATCCGAGCGCCCGGCAACATCGCGCAGCAACACATCGTAATCCACCGTCAGCCCTTGTGCCTGCCATTCTTTGCGGCACGATTCCAGCACCCACAACCCCATCACGTTTTTCAGAAAGCGAACGGTGCCGAAGGCTCCGCCTTCGTTCGTAAAATTATGCTGTGCGGTTTCGGCATTGATGAGCGCCTCGTGCAACTCAACGCCGACCAGCGACCACGTCCCCGAAGAAATGTACGCCCAATGATTCAGCAATGGTGCGCCAATCACGGCGCTGCCGGTGTCGTGCGTGGCGGGCGCGATGACTTTCACATCTTGTAAATTCAATTCGTCCGCGAGTTCCGGCGCGAGCATTCCAACTTCTGAACCCGCTTGAATAATTTCTGTCAGCAAGTGGCGCGGGACGTTCAGCGCGTTGACGATGGGATCGTCCCAATCGCGCGTTTGGGCGTTCACCATCTGCATCGTTGTGGCATTGGTATATTCCGTGACCGCGCTGCCCGTCAAAAAGAAATTGATGAGATCAGGAATGAGCAACAACTTGTCGGCGTTGGCGGCAAAACCCTCGTGAGCGTGGGCGCAAAGCTGCGAACTGGTGTTCAAGGTCAGAAATTGGATGCCCGTGCGCGCATAGATTTCTTCGCGCGGCATTTGGGCAAACATCCGCTCAAAAATATTGACGGTGCGTTCATCGCGGTAACAAATCGGGTCTTCGATGAGATTGCCCCCCGCATCAATCAAGCCGTAATCCACGGCCCAACTGTCTACGCCCAGGCTGTAAATCGGGCGATTTAGCTCGCGCGCGCGTTGTGATGCGGCCTTCAATCCAGTTTTGACTTCAGAAAGAATATGCTGAAAATCCCAACGCAAATGCCCGTTTACTGGACGCGGCGGATAGTGAAACCGATGCGTTTGTTCGAGTAACAATTCGCCGTCCGCCAGCCCTGCAAGAAATACGCGCCCGCTGCCTGCGCCGAGGTCAACTGCGATGTACAAGGATTTTGGATTTTGGATTTTGGATTTTGGATTTTCTATCGCCAAGTTATCTCCATCGCTTTTCTGTTCTAAGGATTCATTCATCAGTACGCCTCAGTAATCCAAAATCCAAAATCCAAAATCTAAAATCCAAAATCAAACGATTCCGGCTGAGATGCCAATCGCCGCCGGACGTTCTGCGGCTTTGTGCTGGCGATATTGGCTGGCGCGATAGGTTGCAAGCGGGTCAATTGCGCCGCCTGCGCGTTCGCGTGCAGCAGCGATAATCGGCGCAACATCCATTGTGAACGCTTGCTTGAGTGTTTGCAGCGCGCGCATCGGATCGCAATTTTCCTGCGCTTCGGTCAATACCGCGCGGTCAACTAAATGCGCTTGTACGTAGGCGCGTTGCAACTCGACCGCGCTCATCATCAATGATTCAATCGGGTCAGTGACGTTGTGCGATTGATCAAGCATGTACGCCGGATTGAAATCAGGCGTGCCGTCGGTTTGCGCATCTACGAGTTCGTTGAAGATCAGGAATAACTGGAATGGTTTGATGGAACCAGCATCCAAATCATCGTCGCCATATTTGCTGTCATTGAAATGGAAGCCGCCGAGCTTGCCCGCTTGAATTAATCGCGCAACGATCATTTCGATATTGACGTTCGGCGCGTGATGTCCGAGGTCAACTAAGCATTTTGCCTTTTCGCCTAATTGTGTAGCGCAAAAATAGCTGGTGCCCCAATCATTAATCACCGTTGAGTAAAATGCAGGTTCGTACATTTTGTGTTCCATAAACACGCGCCAATCGTCCGGCAACGCTTTGTATATTTCGCGCATGCTTTCGAGGTAACGTTCCAGCGTTTTGCGGAAATGTTGTTGCCCGGCAAAATTTCCGCCATCACCAATCCAAACCGTGTGCGCCTTAGAACCGAGCGTTTTGCCGATTTCGATGCACTCGATATTGTGTTCGACGGCTTGGGCGCGAACGGCGGCGTCTGGATGCGTCAAGCTGCCGAATCTGTACGACAATTTTTGGTCAGCTTGATCCTGAAATGTATTGGAATTCATCGCGTCAAACGTCAATCCACGCTCGCTCGCATATGATTTCAAGGTCGCGGCGTTATCCGGTTTGTCCCACGGAATGTGCAACGAAACCGCTCCGGTCGCGCGTACTAACTTATTGATCGTCGCGCAATCCGCCAGCTTTTCATAAATGCCGCGCGGCTCACCGATACCGGGAAAACGGGCAAAGCGCGTGCCGCCTGTGCCTACGCCCCACGAAGGAACGGCAACTTGAAAAGCTTGCGCTTTGGCAGTGAGGTCTTCGATATTGAGGCCGCGCCGTCGCAGTTGTTTGCCGAGGTGTTCGTAGTCTTCTTCCAGCCAAGCTTTCGCCTTTTGGTTTTGTTCGGCAATAAAGTTGTCGTTGATTTCAAAATGTGTAGTCATATTTCATCCATTTTTCCTCCACTAAGACACACGAAGTGGCACGAAAAAAAACATAGACAGGATTCACAAGATGGACAGGATTTATCCTCGAATATGGCTGGCTCTTGATCTTGTAAATCATATCAATCCTGTCGAAATATCTTCCTGTTCCTTCGTGTGTCTTCGTGGATCAATCATTGTTTCATCGCAAAAACCCATCCTGCAATCCGCCATCTACCGGAATGACATGTCCAGTCGTTTTGCCGAGACGCTTTGTCACCAACAGGAAAATCGCTTCGGCCTGATCGTCAGGTTCGATGGCAACTTGCGTGAGTGTGCGTTTGGCGTAAAAATTCGCCAACTTGCCGCGCAAATCCTCGGTGTCCTCGTCCTCGCTAAATTCAATCGCGTATTTCGCCAGCGAAGCGATGACACGATCACGCGGGAACATCGTGCTGCCCTTAACAACCGTAGCAGGCGCGACTGCATTCACGCGTACGAGCGGCGAAAGTTCAATCGCCAATTCGCGTACAAGATGATTCGCGGCGGCTTTGCTTGTGTCATAAGCGAGGCTTCCCTTTTTCGCTACGACGGCGTTGGCGCTGGTGGTCAGCACAATGTTGGCGGGCAAGCCCTGTCGCTTGAAAACTTTGTTGGCTTCGTCCGCCACAATGTATGCGCCTGTGACGTTGATGGCGAATGTCTTATCCCATAGTTGATCTGGGATGTAGCCTGTTTTATCGGGTGGCACGAAGATGCCTGCGGTCACGACGACGGTATCAATACCGCCGTAGGCAAGCAGCGCATCGGCGAACATTTTTTGCACGCTCGCGCGGTCGGTGATGTTGCACGCAAGGCCAATCGCAGGGCCGCAATTGCTGATGCCTGTGCCCGCTACGCCAATGCCTGCGCCATATTGCGCGATAATTTCGTTCGCAGTTTCCTGCGCGGCGTTGGCGTCTAAATCTACGCAAACGATGTGTGCGCCTTCTTTGACCAAACGATGCGCTGTCGCTTTGCCAATGCCCGCACCCGCGCCAATCACAGCGATGACCTGACGATCCAATTCTTTTTCGGGTGGCATCCGGCGCAATTTTGCTTCTTCGAGCAACCAGTATTCGATGTCGAACGCTTCCTGTTCGTCCATCGCTTCGTACTCGTCAATCGCCTCTGCGCCGCGCATCACTTCAATCGCGCAGTTATAAAATTCACCTGTCACGCGCGATTCAGATTTGTTTTTGCCGAACGCGATCATGCCGATGCCGGGAATCAAAACTACAGTTGGATTGGCGTCACGCATCGCAGGCGAATCAGGATGTTTACAGCGGTCGTAATACGCTGCGTAATCTTTGCGATACTGGACGATGCCCGTTTCGATCAATGTTTTGAGGGCTTCGAGGTCATTGCTGGCAGGATTCCAGTCAATAAAAAGCGGTTTGATTTTTGTACGCAAAAAGTGATCAGGACATGATGTACCAAGTTCAGCCAGACGTGGCGCGTCTACGCTGTTCACAAAACGCAACATTTTCGGATCGTCTTGCACCGTGCCAACCATGCGTTTATTCGACGAAACCTTACCGCGCAGCCACGGCAACAATTCAACCAGATTTTTTTGGCGTTCGGCTTCGGGCAACGCTTCATGTTTTTGCCCGCCAAACGTTTGATCACCTTTGTCTTTTGACTCGATGTAACGCGCGGCAGTATCAATAATTTCCAGCGCAGTTTCATAACAAGTCTTATCGTGATTTGCCCACGAAGACATGCCGTGATGACCAAGCACAATGCCTTTGGCGTTTGGATTGTCGGCAATCATTGCCTCAATAATCAAACCAATATCAAAGCCCGGACGTTGCCACGGAATATATAAAACTTCGTTGCCGAAAATTTCCTTCGTCAGTTTTTCCTGATTGACTGAAGCAGCGATGGCGATGACAGCGTTCGGGTGCAAATGGTCTACGTGCTTGAATGGCACAAACGTGTGCAGCGGCGTATCAATCGAACAGGCACGCGGATTCAGGTTGTACACGCAATGATTGTAAAGCGGAACCATTGCGTCTTCGATTTCGGTCTTCGCGCCTTTGTTCGGATGATGGACATACAGCGGTTTCATCGCGCGAACTTTGTCGAGATAGAGCGAGGCAAATCCGTCACGCTTCGCCGTGCGCAAATCGCCGCCGGAGCCTTTGATCCACAGCACGTCAACCTCTGCGCCAGTGAGCGGGTCTTTTTCGATCAGCTTGGACGAAGTGTTGCCGCCGCCTGTATTCGTCAGCGTCAAATCATCGCCGAGCCGATTGGAGCGATACACAAGACGATCTGCGCCCGACAATTTGTCAGCGTCTTCGTCTTTCCAAAGATATTGCACGTATTTGAATGAATCTTGTTTGCTCATGTAAATTTATCAAGCCTCCATCTCGAATCAGAGATTATGTATTTGTTGGATTACTATTTCTTTTCCCATACCTGCACTGGCCCAAGCAAGCCTGACGGTAACAAAGGCGAATTCGCCTGGAAAAACGGCATTGTCGTATAAGTGATTTTATTTGTCACATTCGGTTGCTGATCGCCGATGAGCCGATTGACCCACAGGTTTGTCACTTTAATTTCCAAATTATTGACGCCCGCTTTCACCGCCGACGAAACATCAATATTGAAAGGCTTTTTCCAAAGCACACCGATACTTTTTCCATTCACAATAACTTCGGCTAAATCTTTCACTGTGCCTAAATCCAATTCAATTTTTGCACCTTTGGAAATTTTTGGCAGGCTGAAAGTGGTTTGATAACTTGCCGTGCCGGAAAAATATTTAATGCCCGCATCAGCATTTTCCGTCCACGATTGCAGCGCATTCAACGTAGCGGTTGCGGGCGCACCGCGTCCGGCTTGAAACGAAATTTCCCACGGATTCGTAATCGCTGCGAGTTGTTTTTCAGTAACCTTTGGCTGTGTATATGAAGCAACTGTCGCGTTGCCTTTGAAGACTACAAAAATTGCATCGTGTGGTTCTAAACGGAGCGGAACAATCGTTCGCCCGTCTTTGATTTGATAAGAAACCTTTTCAATTTTGCCGTTTTCAGGATGCCAGATTTCGGGGACTTTTCCCGCGATACGAAAACTGGTTTCAATCGTTTCCACGCGATCTTTGCGATTGTTGAGCCAATAAATTTCGCGGTCGGGCAATGTGCGATGCACGTGCAAAATCTCGGTGTCGCTTTGCGGTTTGGTGTAGGTGAAATCCGCTTGAATTTTTTTCGCGGCGAGTGCTTGTTCAATGGACTGATTGAGGAATACGTTCTTGTTGCCGCTGCCCCAAACCTCTGCAACTATCGCTTTGAAATCTTCCTGATTGTCGCTCAAGCTAACGATTTTTTCGGGTCGGACGCCTGTCAGGGTTGCTCCGGCTTTTACCAAATCTCTAATTTTGCGCAGTACGGGCAACGACATATTTTTCGCGTTTTCATCCAGCACCAAAACCTGATAACGCATTCCGCTCGGCGTCACAATTTTCCCGCCTTTGACTGACAGCATATTGATGAGCGCATCAGCATTCACGAAATCAAAGCTGTAGCCCGCAGGGACGCTCGGTAGTTTTTTGCCGAATAGCGCGGTGATGTTGCTGTCTTCGCCGTAGTAATACAGCACGTCGGCGACGAATTTCCCCTGCTGCAACAAGTACGAACTGCGGCTTAAATAATCCGCCCAAGCTTTGGCTTGTTCACCCCACGTTTCATGACGCGTGAACCATTGCCCGAATGGCCCCAGCCCCAAGCCGGGAATTTTTTGATCGGTGGGTTGATGCACAGATGTGTGAATCACGAAGCGATTTAAGCCGCTCGCCAATTCCAAGTCCGCCGTTGGCTTCAGGTTTTCCGGCGAATACGACCACGCAGCGCCGCCCACGCCTAATGCTGTGAGTGATTCAGCCGCGACTAAATTTTGACCGTAGAGATGCGCGACGGAAGCAGATTCCATAATGTCTGCGCGGTGCATGGTTTGATCGCCTTGATTGATTGGCCCCGGCGTCCAGATGGCTGACATCGGCACATCCGCTTTGCGCTTCACTTCCATGCCGTCCGCAATCATCGCGCGATTATTTTCGTGCGATTCGGTATATCGTCCCATGCCTCTTTTGTGCAGCAAATCGCCTAACTGATCGTAATGATTTTCTGCCATCAAATCAGCGAGCGTTTTTCTGAAATCCCACAAAAATTGTTCACTCGCTTCGGTGCTTTTGACGATTTGCCCAGTCAGCACAGGCAGCCACGATTTCAGGTCGTAGCCACGCCGCTTGGCAAATTCGGCGATTAAATTTTTTGTCCAGTTTGCGCCGCCCGCTTCATAACTGTCGGTGATGACATATTGCAATCCTCTCTTACCCATCAACCCGCTCGTAGCGTTTTTGTATTGGTCGAGATAATTTTCAAAATAATCTTTGACCGCTTGCGCGTCGAGCTTGTCTACCTCAAGACCTGTTGCTTCCGGCGAAGCAGGATGATTTTGAATGCCCAGCAATGAATATCCCATGCGCAGCACAACCCAATTGCCTGTGGGAGCGGCCCATTCCAACGTGCCATCTGATTTCATTTTGGAAGTCAGATCAATGACATCATTGGTTGGGATCGCATCAGTCGAATTCGGCGTAACGAATTGTGCAATTTCAGCGGAAGGAACAAACCCAGCTTTTTCTTCCAAGCGATTCACGCGGGTTGTTGCGTGCAAAACGATTTCGGCAACGTTCGTTCCCTTCGGTTTCATATCGCCCATCGGCAAGCCCATCATCGCCGCAATCATATTTGGTTGCGGCGGCATGGTTTTGACGGACAGACGGAAATATTTTGCGGTTGCGGGTGCAAACGTTACGGTATTTTGCGGAACCTGTGTGATGGGGATTTGCAGGACAGCACGAAAATTCACACCATCATCGCTGGCCTCTAATGTTCGATTGCTTTCGACCGGAGAGAATGCTGCGGCTGGCTCTCCGGCAACAATGGTCAAGGCTCTGAAAGTTTGCGGCTGATCAAATTCAAATTGGATCCACGCGTTTTGTCCAATTGCGGTCGGTGGTAAGAGCGATGTTTTTGCAAGGTCGCCATCGGTGAGCGAGTGAAGGTCAAACTGCCCGCCGCTGGCAGTAATTTTCGGATTCAATTCGCGCAACCCAATATCCGAAGCAGGCGCACGATAAGCAATCACAACCGTATCTTCGTAAAAACTATGCGATGAATGACCGCCCTGCGCAACGCCCAGCGGATCACGAAACGGAACGTTTTGAAATGCGCCTGTCACATCAGGCGGTTGCAGCAACTTTCCAGCAAACTGCTGTCCGCCCTTGATACGGGTTTCGCTCCAGACATATTTTTTCATCCCGTCTTTGGCGGGAACCCACGGGCCGCCGCTTTCGCTCCAACCGGGCGAACCTGCGATTGCCATTTCAAGCCCCAATTTATCCGCGAGTTCAGTCGTAAACTTGAACGCCTCTTTCCATTCGGGGGTCATGTAAATCAATCGTTTGTCTACCACCTGCGGCGTGAACAAACTCGCGTCAAAATTTTGAAAGCCGCCAATGCCGACACGTTGCATCCATTCCAGGTCTTTTTGAATGCCATCTTTCGTGATGTTGCCGTTCATCCAATGCCACCACACACGCGGTTTGGCGGCATTGGGCGGAGTTTGGAAACCTTGCCTTATGGCATCAGTTTGCGCTGTGGCAAGGCGTTCCGAAATCATTCCGGCGATGCCAAGCACAACCAACAAGCCAATAAAAATGCGGGTTACGTGAGACTTTTTCATATTTCGGCTTTGCAATTTCATAGTTTACCAGGGCAACAATCCCCACTGCTTTTTCCCCAGCGCAGATAAATCATCCAGCGTCGCGCGGTTTATAAAATCCACTTCGTAATCCTCAGCGGCAAAATCCGGCGAACTCTTGCCCGCCAAAAACCGCTCCGCCTGACGCGGTAAAAACCGTGCATTCTTCTCGCACCACGGCGCAGCTCCGATGTAAATCACATTGCTATAATTGTGTCCGCGATGTTCGCCCTCAACCGCGTGAATCACGTCAGGATGCCACCAAACCGTGTCGCCGGGTTCGACGATGGGAATGCTGACTTCGGCTTCCAAAAGCAATTGATGCCAGGTTGGATTCGCCGCCAGCGCGCGTCCGGCAGCGGCTCCGCACAAATCATCGGGCGCAACGTCGGGCTGCAAGGCACGCAACAGCATCCAGGCCATGGCACGCGCAATCGGAATGATTTTCAGCGTGCCATCGCCCGGCCCTTGTCTGGTTAATGCCGTCCAGCCTTGAAAGGTGCGAAAGACGCTGCAAACCGCAGGCGAAGGGATTTCTTCGGTTTGCGTCCGACCGACGGCATTGAACGGATCGTAAGCGTCTACATCGCCGAAAAAGACTTCGTGATAGACGCGATGAAAGCTGGCATCGCACCAACGCTCAATCGAACCGCCATCGCAATGCGCCGAAAGCCCCAGCGATTTGTCGCCCGGTTCGCGCCGTCGCACGCGGTCGGCATAATTGCATTGCCGATCAGGATCGAATTCCTGCAAGCCATCAGGCCCCGTGAAATTCCACAAATGATTCAGCCAGCCGCGCACTGCACTCATGTTTTCGTGCTGCCGCGCCTGCATCTGTGGACGCGACCAATACAAGCCAAAAATCTGTGGTCGCCCCGCAGCAAGCGTACTGAAATAACGATCTAGCCCAACCTTGTCTTTGGCTTTTTCGTAGTAATGATTCTCGTCAATGTAACGGCTAATCTCGTCATTCCAGGCCATCGCCTGCTGACGATCAAAGACGCCGCGAATGACAACGCAGCCGCGTCGCCGAATGCGATCTTTTTGCGTCGTACTAATGGCCTCCAACTGCAAATCGCGGAAGGTAATTTGTGGCACTGCCGCCGCGCCTTCCGCTTTCACCACAGCGACCTCGTCCATCAGCCACTCCTGCAACCACGCCATTCGCACCGCACTATCGGATATTTGTGTGAGCAATGCCGCTTTGGCTTCAATAACACCTTGTTTGGGATTGTGCATCCAGGAGGGCATAAAAGTGTGATGTAACCATCGAGCAGGTTCTCAACCGGCCTCACCAAGGTTAGTGTAGGGCAGGTTGAGAACCTACATCCTGGCGCTTAGAAAATCAGCTTCAGGCCCATTGGACATTACGCTGATCGTTGATTTGCGACAGTGTCGTGACGCCGAACGCCGTCGAAATTGCCGTTAGATTCGGTGCGCCGAACCAGGGCCTGTTCGCAAAATTGAACGCTTCCGCGCGCACTTGCAACGCCAGGCTTTCTTTGAATCGGAACGTCTTGAACAACGAGATGTCGAACGTCGGCGGACGACCCGTGCGAATGTCCGAGAACCGCGTGCTGTGAGAACGCAACGTGAACGCCGGTTGAATCTGGAACACCGGCGTTTCGCTGGTGCTGGCACAGTTTTGCCGCGCACCCGCCGCCGTCAAGGTGCAATGGGTGATTAAGCCAAAGCTTCTTTGCAATACTCGACGCACTTGGCTAACTCGGCCAACACGGTCGAACCTTCCGGCACGGGATATTCCAGCTCGATGCAAGCTGGAAATTTGTATTTTTCTTTCCGCATCAATTGCAGAATTTGTTTGATCTGCGTGTCGCCCTGTCCCCAGGGCAGATTTGGCCCCTGATTGATCTTGCGATCCTTCAGGTGCAGGTTCGTGATGCGGTTGTGATACTTCTTGATGAACTCGGCAGGCGAAAATCCATTGCCCGCTGTGAAGTGGCCAATGTCAATGTTGCAGCCATTAAATTTGGAATGCGCCATCGCGGTTTCCCAACTCGAAGGTTTGGCAAACGCTTCCTCGCTCGTCATATTCGAGTGACCGTGATAGCCGAGCATGATTTGATGCTTCGCCGCGATTTCGCCAAGTTGTTTCGTCTGGCTCAGCGGCGGCTCGCACGTCATTGCTTTGCAGCCGAGCGCCTTCGCCACATTGAAGCAGTAATCAATTTCTTCGGCGGGCATGCTGGTATTCAAGCCGAACTTAACGATATGAATAGTGACGCCCGCGTCATCGTATTTCTTGCGAATTTCTTTGTATTTGTCCATCGAAACCGACAGCCGCCATTGGCGCAGGTCTTCCGCGCGCTGACGCATCGCCGCTTGTTGTTCCGGCGACATCGGCGGGCGGCTTCCGCCACCAGGGGCAGCCGGAGGAGCACCAGCGGGCGGGCCACCTGCACCGGGCGGTCTCGCACCGGGAGGCGGGCCACCGGGGCCACGACCTTGCGAAGGAGCGCCAGCAGCGGCTTCGAGCGGCTCGGCTTGCATCTCGACCACGTTGATGCCGAGTTGCACCAGATATTTTAGTAAATCATCGGCACTCGAAGGCAGACCGCGAAAGCTGTACGGCGCAATGATGCCGATTTGGACGCCGCCGAATTTGGAATTGGGTTTGGCGAACGATGATGTCATTAAACCGCTGGCGGGCAAAGCCGTCAACGCGAGTTGATTGAATTGACGTCGGGTGAAATTCATACAAAGTCCTCTTGGTGCGCCAGCATCTTGCTGGCATTGTGCTTTGAACTTGGGCCAGCAGGATGCTGGCGCACCACTTCTTCACAACTTAACTTCCCAGCCCTTGCGATACAGCGGACGCACGAGCTTGTTGGCTTCTTTGTTGTTCGTGATTTCGCCTTTGACATTGTCCCAGAGCAGCTTGCCTTCAAACCGTACGGCAATCGCACCGAGCACGAGCCATTCGGTGTACGGACCGGCGATGCTGAAGTTGGAACACGCCGGAGCACCGCCTTTGCACGCGCGAATCCAATCGCGGACATGCGCGGCGTGGTTGCTGCCCGTACTCGCTCCGGGCGCACGCGACAAATATTCAGCGGGTAGTTTGTATTCCGCCCAACGTTCGCCGGGCAATAAGCCCACGCCTTCGCCGCGCCCGCTCGTGCCGAGATAACCTTTTGAGCCGACAAAGATGTTGTTGTATCCAATGCCTTGCGGTGGTCGCGGAGGAGTTGCCGCCGCGCCTGCGGGAGCGCCAGGAGGTCTGCCTCCGCCGCCAAAGCCGCCGCCAACTGGGCCGACTTGTGGCCCTTTGCCAGCAATCTTACGCGCTTGCTCGACCGTCATTCCCGACGGCAAATATGCATCACCATTCGGCGAGTGATACCAATACACAGTCACGGGCGGCATGCTGCCGCGCGCGCCGAATTCGTATTTGATCGTCAATTCATCGGGGAAGGTGAACGGCGGCAAGGTGTTTTTCTTGGTGCACTCGACGCTGATGAGATGGCGGGGATGCAACTGCAACGCCCAATTCGCGGGGCCGAGAATATGCACGCCCCAATCGCCAATCAGCCCGCTGCCAAAATCATAAAACGCGCGCCAATTGAACGGCAGAAAGAAACCGAAATCATTGTTGCCACCAAAACCACCACCGCCTGGTGGAGCGCCCGCAGGCGTACCGCCGGGAATGGGGCCACCGCCGCCGCCACCTAAACGCGGACGGCGTGCATCACGTTCGGCAATGTGTTTTTTATAGTCTTCATCGCCCGCTGTGAACGGACGATTGGCCGCCGTGCCGAGCCACAAATCCCAATCTAACGTCTCCGGTACAGGCGTTGCGGCGGGTGTTTTCGTCATCTCCTGCGGCCAACTGGCGCGACCTGTCCACGCATGGACTTCTTTGACCTCGCCGATTTCGCCTGACCAGAAGATTTCGCACGCCACGCGCGTCGCATCGTGCGAATAGCCTTGATTGCCCATTTGCGTGGCGACCTTGTATTTCTCCGCCGCCTGCGTCAGCAACCGCGCTTCCCACGGCGTGCGCGTCAGCGGTTTCTCAACATAGACGCTTTTGCCCGCTTGCATACAGGCGAGCGCACAGTAAGCGTGCATGTGATCGGGCGTGCCGATGACGACGGCGTCAATCTGCTTGCCTTCTTTGTCGAGCATCTGGCGAAAGTCTTTGTAGCGCCGCGCTTTCTCAAACGTCTTGAAGCCCTGTTCGGCGCGCTTCCAATCCACATCGGCGAGCGCGACAAGGTTTTCATCTTTGCATTGCCGCATATCGCTGAGCGGTTGTCCGCCCGCGCCAATGCCTGCGATGTTGAGTTTTTCGTTCGGCGATTGATAACCCAATCGTTTGAGCGAGGCCACCGACGGAAGCGGCAAAGCCCCGGTCAGCAACGTGCCGAACATAAAGTAACGTCTGGAAATGGGTGACATAGCCCTCCTCGGAAAAGCAAAAGGCAAAAGGCAAAAAGCAAAAGGCAAAAGGCAAAAGGTCGGCACTTAATTTTTTTTTTCAAATAGAAAAGGGGCTTCCTTCCGAATCCCACTTTTGCCGTCAGTTGCGACTGTTTGAGATTTGCCTTTTGCCCTTTGATTTGGCGTTTCGCTTTAGTGCTCCATTGGAAAACCGAAAGCGTAAAACGTGCCGTCGAAGGTGGTCAGATAAAACTGTCCCATCCCGCCGGACAACGCATTGCCGCGCGCAAACGATTTGATCGTCGTGCCGCTGTTCCAAAGTTCCTTGCCTGTCGTGGCGTCGAGCGCATAAATCACGGCGGGCTTGGAACGCGCTGCGCGTTGTGCAGCCGTCACTCGTGCGTCATTTGTGCGGAACTCACCGCTGGAAGTCGCAAACACCACGCCGTTGATGATTGTCGGTGCCAGCGGCGACACCAGAGCGCGTGACGTCCACCCCGATTGCAATGACAGGCTGCCGCCTTGTTCGACGACTTTCCACGCGACGACCGCATTGTCCGTGGGAGCCAGAATCCAGCGTGTGCCGCTCGCATCCTGCCAACTAGACAACGCACTCGGTGAAGCTTCTTTGCCGGCGGGTGTGGTGGCTAACGCCGTAGACAGATTCGCCGCATCCAGCAAATGCACGCTGCCCGTTTTGGTCGCGGCGGCAACCAGCGTTTTGCCTTTGAATTCAAATACGACGGGCGACGAGGAAAATTCCTGACCGCTTGCGGTGTAAGAACCTTTGGACTGCAACGTCTTCGGGTCAATCGCCGTCACGCCGTTTGCCGTTGTCACATACGCGGTCCCATCGCCGCCGAACGCTGCGCCTGCGGAACCAACGACATCGCCTTTCCAACTCGCCATCGCTTTCGATTCAAAGTCATAAGCCCAGAGGCCATTCGCTACGCTGTTGCAGCTTTGTGCCGTCACGGCGAACGCTTTGCCATTGACGATAATCAGCCCACTGGCATTGGCTCCCGGTGGCAGGAACTTGACGGGCGGTTGATATTCCTGTCCATTGGATAAGTGCATCGAATGCAACATGCCATCGCTGGCCAGCGCGTAGATCACACTCAGGCCGCCAAAGCCGCCACCCATCGGAGGCGCATTGCTGGGACGCGGCGGGCCTTGCTGTGCGCCCGGCGGAGGCCCCGGTGGTGGCCCTTGTTGTGGACGGACATTAGCCAACGTCGTCGCGCCTTCCCACGGTGTGCCGACGGTGCTTTTCGCTGGTGTGTTACGACCGGGGCCAAAGCCGCCGCCAACCGCCGCAATCATCGAAGTCGTCGGGCGCGCCACGCCTGTCGTCATGCCGCCCGGACAAGCGAGCGTACCTGCTTGTGCTGCGCCGCTGGTTGGCAATTTTCTCTCCCATTCCATCCGGCCCAAATCCGTGTCAATCGTGAACAGGTTGTCGCCGCTGCCCGCAATAAAGCCCAGCATGCGAAAGCCCCGATAGCCAATTAGCCGTTCGAGCGTCGCGGGCGCGGTCAGATTGTTCAATTGGTTCGGCGTGTTTTTGAGTTTCAGCTTCCAGAGGAATTGCACCGCGCCGGGTTTGGCTACGGAGTCTTTGTTGATCTTGGCGTCGGCTTTCACATTGGCCGTGCGTTGTGCATCGCCGTTGTCGGTCATCCAGTCGTTGTTCGCGCCGCGCTGTGCAAACGTCGTGATGGCGCAGGCAAACAAACAAATCGCAATCGTCAATATTCGTTTCATTAGCGGCTTCCTCCTTTCGCAGCGGATTGTGTCGTGCCGCTGGCAATGCCGAAGCAGTATTGATAACCATCAAACGTGCTGATGTAGACTTTGCCATTTGCGACGGACAGCCCGCCCCAGTGATTCCACGAAGCGATCTGATCGCCGCTGTTCCAAAGCTCTTTGCCCGTTTGTGCGTCGAGCGCATACAACACGGCTTTGGTCGAACCCTTGATGCGATATTCGGCGCGGTTGTACGCAAGACCAATGTCAAAGCGTGCTTGATCGGTGTCTTCGCCGCTGCCGTAGGCGAAGACGACGCCGTTGGCAATGACGGGCGGTTCCGCGCGATTCATATCACGCGACACCCAGGCTTGATTAAGCGTGATTTTTCCGCCCTTCTCCTCGACTTTGAAGGCGAGAATCGCTCCATATTTGATGGGGCCATTTTCAATCGGTACTTTGAATTTGGAATGCTTCGGCCCCCAGAATGGCGAGAGCACCCAGCGTGTACCTTTTGCGTCCTCCCACGTCGCCAATGAACCCCAAACGCCAGCCGACGCGAAGTTCACTTCTTCGTTGCAATAGAGCGGCGTGCGCTGCAACGGCGTGCGGTGATCGTCGCCGCCGATGGATTCAGTGTCCATCAGATACATCACGCATTCCTTGCCGGAATCCACCATCAGTTCTTTGCCTTTAAATTGGAAAATCGCGGGCGTCACCTGCATATCGAGGTCGCGTTTGAAAAGCCATTCAGCATTGCTGGGGCCGTAATAATCCACCAGTTCGGCAACCTTCGTTTCAGGGTTCTGGCGCACGCCAATGATGCCGTTGCCGTAGATGCCGTTTTCCGGGTTCCACGGGCCGTCGCCGGTGCCGGTGTACATCACGCCTTTGCTGTCAATCGCCGGGCCGGTGCGTCCCCACATCCCGCCGCCCGCTGGCCCCCACGCGCCGACTTTGTTCGTCGCCAGATCGTAGATGTACACCATATTCGGATTGCCGCCGCAGCCCTGTGCCGTGTGCGTGTAAATGACGTTGTTGCGTAAATTCAGCGCGTACGGTTTACCGTTGGGCGGCATGAATTTCGCAGGCTTCTCAATCTCTTTGCCTGTTGCCAGATCGGTGCGATGCAGCATGCCGTCCCACGAAGCGGTGTAGACAATGTATTCGCCTTCGGCCTTGCCCGGCCCAATCACAGAAGTCGCGGTGATGCCGCCGGGACACAAGATACCGCCGCCGCGTCCGCCCGTCGCAGGCGGCGTCCAGGTGGATTGAAAATGCAGCTTCCAGAGTTGCGCGCCTGTTTCGGCATCAAGTGCGTAGAGGTTGTCGCTGACGCCTGTGACCAGCACGATTTGCTTTGGCCCGCTCGCGGTCTTGACGTTGCTGGCGATCAGCACGGGCAGCAGATTGTGCATCTGGCGCGGCTCGTTATCGAGTTTGGTTTTCCAGAGCAGCTTCATGTTTTTGACGCTGGTCGTGGAAAGAATCGTTTCGTTTTTCTGCCAACCGGTGCGTTCGATGTCGCCGCCATCGGTCAGCCAATCGGCCAGTTTGCCGCTTTGTGCTCGCAAAGGCAGTATCCCGGTGACAAGGCAAGCTAACATCATCAGCACACTTGCGATTTTCATAACCTTTCGCTGTCTCATCTGAATAAACTCCCTGTTAATAATGGGAAGGCAAATGCCCTCGATAGACATAAATTATTTTTGGCAGCACAGCAGAATCCTGTGCAACGGACACGACAAAAGTCTTTTGGTATTTTGGATAAAGCCCTACGACGCCACCGCTCATGCAACTTAATTGGATCGCCGGGGCGGAGCTTCAGGATCAACTTTCTGTTTGGTTGCTTCCGGGCGTGAAAAGCCCATGCCGCCGGAAGATTGCAATTTCTGATTGCGTAAGCGTTGATATTCGGCAAACGCTTTTTGTTGCTCTGCCGCATTGTTCAGGGCGCGACACGCCTGTGATAATTGAAACCATGTAACTTCGTTGTTGGCATTCAACGCAATCGCTTTGCGCAGAGGCAGCAAAGCTTCATCAGGTTTGCGCAACGAAACCAACGTTCGGCCCCATCCCACCAGGGCTTCCTCAAAATCGGGATAATGTTTGATTGCCAGCGCAAACAATGCAACGGCCCGCTCAAACCGAGCCGCCTTGCGATGCAACTCGCCCGCTTCATACGCCGCGTTGGCATTCGTCGGATCAAGTTGTAATTCCTGCTCGAATTCCTTCAATGCCTCGGATTCTGCATTCGCATCCTGTGCCGCCCGTGCCAACTGCACACGTCCCAGGCGAAAATGCACGCCAGGATGATTTGGATTCAATTTCAAGACCTCACGATACGCGCCGAGCGCAGAATCCAGATGCCCCTGACTTTCGTGCGCTTCACCCGCCGCCAGTTGCAGCCACAACGAATCGGGCGCAACTTGTGAGAGTTTTACTGCCGACAAATACGCATAATTCGCAAACAGGCGGCTGGCGTGGTAGAGGATTTCCGGGTCTTGGGGATACGCTTTGGTTAACTCTAGTGCAACTTCGACAGCTTTGTCATCTTGTTGCAACCCCGTGTAGGCACGTTGCAGTTGCAACCCGCTGGAACGTCGTAAGGCCGCGTCTTTCGTCTGCTTGAAGCCTTTTTGCAAAGCGGGAATGGCCTCCTGATATTGACCTAATTCTGACAGTGACATCGCCAGCAAAATATCCAGATTCGGCAGGGTCGGTTTCAGTTTCAGAGCTTGTCGTAAGGCCGGGGCGGATTGCTCAAAGTTGCCCGCTTGATAATAAATCAATCCCAGCCGAGCGTGAATTTCAGCAATATTGGGAGCGAGTTCACGCAGCTTCTCGAAGGCTTGTGCGGCTTCATCATATCGTTGTGCGGCCAATGCTTTCTCGCCCGCTTGGGCATAGCGTTGCATTAACGCTTCGTTGTCTTGTTGTGCCATCCCACAAGCCGACCATAGGCAGAGCAAAATCCAAATTCTGGACAACATTCGTTTCTCCTTGAAGAAAGACCCGCCAGATCAAAACTGACCTGACGGGAATTTTCTTCAAGCATACACCTGCAACCTCACCAAACCAACTTTGCGCCAAGCTGGTTGATACGAGCCGGGCGAGTACTCAGCACCCGACCAAAACGGGAATCCGCAACGTTGCGAATCGGGCCGCCCCACTGCGTGTGATTGAAGGCATTGAAGGATTCAAAGCGAAACTGGAAGTTCAGCTTCTCAGTAATTGTGAAGTTCTTGAACAACCCCGTATCCCAATTGTTAATACCAGGCAAGCGCAAGATGCCACGACCGGAAGTGCCAAGGAAACCGGCGGCGGGTTGCTTGAACGCGGCGGTATTGAACCATTGGTTGATGCTCTTGGTAAAACTGGCGTTCGGATCACCGACCAAATCGGCACGGTTCGTGCCGGAGGTGTCGTTCAGACCGCCCACATCCGCCGCCGAAATCGTCATCGGGAAGCCGCTTTGGAACGTTGCGATAGCGTTCACCTGCCAGCCACCGATCAACACGTCTACGGCCTTGTGCATGTCGCCGCCGAATTTCTTGCCACGTCCAACGGGCAGTTCGTAAACAAAGCTGCTCACCAAACGATGATCCACATCAAATTCGGAACGACCGCGATCACGGCGAATGTCGTTGTTGTTCAGGAAGCCTTGCCAACCGGCGACATCGTTGCCGATGCCAGCAGCAGCAGACTTGCTGTCAATGCTCTTCGCCCACGTATAAACGGCAGTGAAAAGCAACGAATTGCTGCGATGTTCGACTTTCGCATTGAAAGCGTTATAGCTGGAATTCCCTGACCAATCGCTGTCAATGTACGTCGCAAAGTTCACGAAAGGCCGACGCGCGAGGACCGGACAATCGCCCACTGTCGGAGTGGCGGCACAGAGCGCAGGATTTGAGGGTGGACGTGCCTGCGCGATGTTGCGACGCATTAGCAGGTGCGTTCCCTTTGACCCAATGTAGTTGAGTTCCAGCGTGGTGTTCTTCATCAATTCCCGTTGCACGCCCAATGACCATTGTTGGACATAAGGATTTTTGGGGTTCGGCGACATACTCACGGCGAGGAAGGTATTCGCCGCTGGTGTTGCCACGCCAACGTTGGCAAAGTTCGGGAATAGTTGATTGGTCGTCAGGAGATTGGTTTGACCGAGGCTTTGGATATAGTTGCCACGGCTCACGTATGGGAAGATGTCAGCCGCACCGTCAATTTCACGGCCTTCGGCAGAATCGAAGAAGATGCCATAACCGCCGCGCACCACCGTCTTGTCATCAAAGGGACGATAGGCGAAACCAAAGCGCGGTGCGAAAACCTTCTTCGAGGCATCGTTTGGATTACGACGACCAGCAAATTTGTAATAGCTTTGGTCACCCACAATGCCTTTATCCACCAGCGTCTTGTCCGCCACCAGCAAACCGCCGCGCGGATTCGACAAATCGCGCCAACCCATGCGGTCATTGCTTTCGTAAGGAACGTTGCGGAAATCGTAACGCAAACCCAGATTCAGCGTGAGACGCGCATTCACTTTCCAGTCGTCCTGAATGTAGGGCGCAAAATACAGGAAATTGAATTGGCGCGGGTTGCCGGTCTTGCCCGCGACGCCGAAACCGGCGGGTTGGAACACGCTGGCCCCGGAGAAATAGCCGAGTAGGAAATCAGCGATAGCATTGTCCCTGGTGCGGTTCCCGGTGAAGAATCCGCTGAACGTGAATTGGCCTAAAAAGTCATTGGCCAGATCGCGTTGCAAATTCCATTTGCGGAAGTTGGCACCGATGTTCAGCGTATGACGGCCACGAATCCAGGTCGTGGTATTGCTGATGTCCCACATCGGTTGATAGCTGGATTGATAATCGTTCACGGCGCTGCCCCCGCCCGAAAGCCCCGTGCCAACGCCGCCAAACCCGACTGCCGGGTAAGAGCGTTGATCATCCGGCAACCCGGTAAAGACGCCCGTCAGTTGCAACGGGTCAAGGTCGCTTTGCGGAGCGGTTGCACCATGTTGTACGGCGGACGCTTCCACAAAACCAAAGCGAAACTGATTGACGAGATTCGACCCCAGAGGCACGGTGTGTGACACCTGCCAGTTCGTCGTTTTTTGTACGAAGAAAACATCGCCTAACTCGGTCGTGTTGCCAATCGCGGTGTTGGTGTAATCGGATTGGGTGTAGCGTCCGAAGACTGTTCCCCACTTGCCTAGTTGCTGGTCACCACGGAAGGTGAACTGCTTGGAATCCAGTGGCAGGTTGCGATTGCGGACATAATTATTGCCCGCCGCGTTGGAGAAATTCGGAGCCGGGAAAAACTTGGTGCGGGCCAGATTCGCTAACCGTGAGAACCGATTGGTGGGAATCGTATTGTTCGGGAAACACGCGGCCTGATAATTCACGCCCGCCGTCGGATTGGCCGGTGTCGGTTCGCACAAGCCTGTTAATAAAGGGTCTTTAATTAAGGACGTAAATTGCCCACCCAACTGGGCAGCCGTCGGGATAATCAAAAAGTCCGTTTGGCCGCGAATGGTTTTCTGCTTCTCGAAGTTCGCCAGCCAGAAGGTTTTGTTTCGTCCATCATAGATTTTGGGAACCCAAACCGGGCCACCTGCGACGAAGCCAAATTGATTTTGTCGGAGTTTATTTTTTGTCCCTGCCCAGCGAGACCCATCGGTGGGTTTGGGAATAGCATTGTTGAAAAACAGATTCGCGTCGAACGCATCATTGCGCCCGAACCAGAAGGCCGCGCCATGCAAATCGTTCGTACCGGTTTTGCTAACGATGTTGACCTGATTGGCGCTGAAGCCGTATTCCGCCGAATAGGTTCCGGTTTGTTCCTTGAACTCCTGGATCGCATCAATGGACAGAATCGCAGCAGGGGTGCCAAGCGCAGTGTCCGTGTTCGAGGTGCCGTCAATCAGGTAGTTGTTCGAGGTCGGACGCGCACCATTAATGCTGATGGCGTTGCCCGCGCCCTGACGCATGCCGCCTTGCTCGCCATTGGTTTCGACCGTGCCGCCGTTCAGAAACAAAAGGGACAGGAAATTGCGTCCGTTCAGGGGCAATTGTGTGACCTGCTTTTGCGTGACGGTTTGACCCATCGAAGCGGTTTCAGTATCAAGCGTCACCGCCGCCGATTGAATATCCACCGTCGCACTGACATCGCCAACTTTCAGGTCAATGTCCACGCGGGCAATTTTGTCTACGGTCAGGGGAATGCCACTTTGCTTGGAAGTGCTGAAGCCCTGTTGTGTAACGGCCACAGAGTAGACGCCGACAGGCAACAAGGGGAACACGTAAGTTCCAGCCTCATTGGTTACTGTTTCGCGTGAGAAATTGGTCGCCTCGTTGGTAACGGTAACTTTGGCATTCGCCAAGACCGCCCCACTGGCATCTTTGACCGTACCGGTAATTTGCCCAGTCGCTGTTTGTGCCTGCGCTAAACTTGTGAATCCTAATAAAGCAACAAGTAGCGTGAAGAAACTGAATGTTTTCCTCATTCGATTCGCTCCTTTCAGAAAAGGGTAAATGAGAGGGAAAGAAAACTCCCCCGCCAGAAATTATGGGTTTTCGTGAATGATTTAGTGGAATACCGCCCCAACTGCCAAGACTCTCTCTTACCACTAGAGAAAAGCCCCCCAAGGCTCAAGCCAGACGTAACCTTGGACCAATTGCAATGAATCGGCTGGTATCGCGCTAAACCTTAGGCGATACCAGTTCATCTCCAGCACTACGTAATCGTTGCTTGTAAGTTAATTTAATCTCTGCCCAGAAGCAGGTTTTCACCCAGCACAAATGATTTTTAGTTACAAAATATTGAGCGTAAAATGATGACGCGCATTATGCGGGCGTAGGAAAGAAAAGCAACTGGAAATATCACATACAGAGAAAATTCCATCATACGGAACAATTTTCAAGTTTTCCCAACGATTTAAGAGAATCACTATTCTCTTATCGCTTTCATTTCATTCCGCCCTCAGGAACAATTTCTTTTCTTAATCTCAGCACTCTTGGCAAAATGGACAAAGACAACCAGAAGCGATTACGGAGAAGTTTCCATTTCTGATAGCGGGTAAATTGAGTGAGATTTGAGGTCAGAAATCGTGTCAGTAGCCCGCGCGTCAGCAAGGGCTAGACTCGCGAAGAACCGCCCTTGCTGACGCGCGGGCTACTGACACATCCCCTCGGACTTCGCCACTACCCCATTCCTAACGTGGCGAGGTGACTGGATAAAGCTTGCAGGTAACGTCATGACCTCAGGGGGCGCTAAATTGTCCGGCCCCTTCTGTTTTTAGGGGATAAAGCAAGCTGACATTGCGGGGAGTAATGAGTTGGTGTTTGATAAAAACTGCTGAGGGAACGGGTTTCTTTTGCAAAATGGAAAGTGCCAGAGAAAGTAATTCTTCGCCATATCGTTCGGGAAAATATCCCACACTACCGATCAGGCGGGTACCGGGGCGACGTAACTCTTCCCGCGCCGCCCGCGTCGCGTTGTGTCCCATCACGGCGCAATAGTCCAAGCGTCCAGCTTCTTCAAATGCCCGCAAGGCACCGAGCGCCGTCGGGTCATTTACGGTTGTAACTAAAGTCCGTTTGGCAGGGTTCCGGCGCAAATGAGTGCGGACCAAATCCAGGCTGTGTTCAAATGTCCCTTTGCAATCCAGGTGAATGGCCTTCCGTGTATCAAGGTCGGGCAAGGCCTGACTGAGACCCGCCAAAGCGCCAGTGATCCGCAACTGCGGCAAGGAACCGGCAATCGGAAGTTCCAGCAATAAAATCTCGTCTACTTTGCCTTTCCAATTCGCCTTGGCCCAACGCCCCAGCGCGCTGCCGGCAATGACTCCGGCCTGATAGTTGTCCGCGCCAAAATAGGTGGCTCCCGGATGGGGGATTTCAATGGCAATGACAGGGATTTGCGCCTCCAGAAACTTGGAGGAAATAATCGGGGCGATATGTTCGTAAGTTTGGAATTCCAGCACCAGATGCACCCCTTCCCGAATCAATAAATCAGCGTTCCGCAAAGCAATCTTCGGGCTGTAATTATTGTTCACCGTCACCAGCCGCACGTTTTGGCGCTCTGCCGCGCGCTGCAAGCTCATGCTCAAGTCCTGGCAAAACTCTGAGTCGGTTGCTTGCGAAGCAAAGCCAATCGTATACCGGGAAACATTGAGAAGCTGAACCGTGCTACGATAGGCACCTTTACTTGCACGTTCCAATAAACCGCCTTTGATAAGGCTCTGCAACAGTCGAAAGCTGGTGGTTTTGCTCAAGCCTGTCCGTTCGACAACGTGCCCCAGAGTCAGCGTTTCATGGGGCTGAAAAGCCTGCAAAATGCGGCACGCGCGTACGACAGCCTCCACTGTTTCCGGTTCTTTACTCATCTGATATACGAAACTGATCTGCCCAAATTGAATACGACCCAAATACAAACGGTGAGGGAAACCAACTGTTGTTTTCTTACCAGAATTTATGAGAAAAAGAAAGCCGTCACTTTGAAAGGGAATCTGATTTCCAATCTCGTAATCATATTGATTATCCGTGGGCTAGAGAGCTGATTGCGCCACAAAAAGCACTGGAAGGCATTGAAGAATTAGGGCTGGATGAAGAGGCGCGAGGCTTATCGCCAGCGGGCAACGCAACTCGCGTCTTCAAGCAGCGAGCCAGAGTTGCGTTGCCTCGGAGACCTGCCAAAGTCTATTTTGACGACTTCAGATATTTATCAAACCAACTCCACACCGCCGGATAGTTATCCATAATGCCTGCCCAATACGTATGCCCGCCGCCTTCTTTGATCACCAATTCGTTGGGCAAACCGAGTTCGTCATACTTCGCCTTGAGGATTCTCGATTGTTGCACTGGCACCGTTTTGTCAGCATCGCCGTGAATCAACAGCAATGGCGGATCGTCTTTCGTCAAATGGTAAATCGGCGAGATCGCTTTGAGTTGCGGTTCCAGATCGGTAACTTTGCCAAAGACTTGCTGGAAGAAGCCGGGGCGAATTCCTTCGATCATTTTGTAGCCATTCGTCGCGCCCCAGTTAATCATATCGGTCGGCGGAAACCACGCCACCACCGCCTGCACGCGACTGCTGATGCGTTCCAGCGGGTCTTTGCTTTCGGGCTTTCCATCATCTGCCGTCAGCGCGACCATCAACGACAAATGCCCACCCGATGAACCGCTCGTGATGCCAAGATGATCGGGATCAACGTTGTAAGTCTTCGCATTCAAGCGCACGAAACGCACCGCACGCCGCACGTCCTCAATCATCTCCGGCACAAAGTAACGCGGACTGCTGCCGTGCCGCACGACGAACAACGTGTAGCCCCCTTTGAGCAGGCCTTGCACCCAATGATCCTTGCGTTTGCGTTCTTCGTCTGCGAGCAGATTGGATTTGCCGGATTTCCAACTGCCGCTGGAAACCAGGACGATGCCGATGCCTTTGGCGTTCTTTTCAGGCGTCAGGACATCGAGCGACAAGCCCATTCCGTCTTTTTGCCCATAGATCACATCTTCAATCGCGCGATAGGTAATCAAGGTGGGCGTATCATCTGCGTTGACCACGCTTGTACTGAGGCCAACGCACAACATCAAAAGAAAAAGTAAACTCTGTCGCATAGTTTTTTGCTCCATAAATGAAGAGTCCGCAGATTGGTGGTGAAAGCCGCCATGTACGCTGGGTACGCACGCGCCCCGCATGCCACTGGCAAGCATTAGCGATGCCAACCCATCTGGCGGGAGAATCCGCTGAAACTGAAATGACTCCCTCACCAGCGGAGCGAGGTTCGATTCCCTCGCTCGCCGCACGCGAGGCGCGTGCGTTCCGAGGTGCATCGTTTACGATTTATCCCGATAATTCAGCGGCGCTTTTTGCGACGCCGGAATGCGCGATTTGTATTCGTGTCCGGCACGACGTTTATTAAAACTGGCGCGCGCGGCTTCGATTTGTTTGGGATCGGTAAATAAGTCAATCGTACTCAAGGCCAATGTTTTCGCGGCGATCATCATTCCTTTGCGACCAATGCTGGAACCAGCGCAGGCGGTGGATTGCCAACTGTGGCCGGGTGTGCCGGGGACGTAGGTTGCCGTCGTGAATTGCGCGGTTGGCACAATCCAACTGACATCCGCGACGTCGGTCGAACCGGAGCCAAGTTCGGCCTCGACGGGCTGCACTTGTTCTTCGCTGCCAAGCGGCAACGCGCCTTCGGGCTGAAACGTCTGGCGCAGTTTTTCGGCAAAAGCTTTTTCTTCCGCCGAATATTTCATCCCGCCGACACGCCGCAGATTTTTGTCCAGCAACGTGGTGAGCGCATCGTTCGGCAGCAGGTTATAAACGCTGTTGACGAGCTGCATTTCCATCCGCGTTTCGGTGGCGAGCGCGCCTGCCTCCGCACACTTCACGATGCGTGACCAGATATTGTCGAGCATCGGCATATTCGGATGCCGCGCGTAAATCCAGACTTCCGAAAAATCCGGCACGACATTCGGCGCTTCGCCGCCATTCGTCACGACGTAGTGAATGCGCGTTTCCTGCGGCACGTGTTCGCGCAGCATATCTACGGCGTGCGCAGTCAACATCACGGCGTCGAGCGACGAACGACCTTTGTCGGGTGCGGCAGCAGCGTGCGCGGCTTTGCCGTAGAACTTGAACTTCGCGTGAATGTTGGCGAGCGAGGTGCCGAGGCTGGCGCGATTGCTGCTGCCCGGATGCCACGTCAACACCGTGTCGCAATCGTTGAAGACACCCGCGCGCGCCATATAGATTTTGCCGCCGCCACCTTCTTCCGCCGGAGTACCGTAAAAACGAATCGTGCCGGGCAGCTTGTGTTCGACCAGATAATTTTTCACGGCAATTGCCGCAAACGCCGCCGCGACGCCGAATAGATTATGTCCGCAGCCATGTCCCGCCGCGCCTGCAATACGAACTTTCTTTTCGGGCGTGTCTTCCTGCGACAAACCGGGCAGCGCGTCGTATTCGCCCATAATGCCGATGACGGGCTTGCCACTGCCGAAGGTCGCGGTAAATGCCGTCGGGATTTCGGCGACGTTGTCCTGCATTTGAAAGCCCGCGTTGCGCAGTTCGGTTTTCAGCAAGGCGGCGCTTTGGTTTTCTTTGTAGCCGACTTCGGCCCATTCCCAAATCTGGCGCGAGAGCTTGCCGTAGTGTTCGGCCTGCGCGTCCATCTTGCGCAGCATTTCATCCCGGTCATCAGGTTTGGATTGTGCGAGGGCAGTGAACGAAAGTTGAGAGAGCGTTATTGCTAACGCGCAGGCAATAGCAACAAAGGATTGTGGTTTCATTGAGTTTGATTCCTATCAATGACAAAAGTTTAGGGCTAGGCGCGCCTTTGCATCAAGCCGCTTCTTTCATCTCGTGCATTAAGCGCCGGAGCGCCTCATTCACGGCTTGTGGTGTTGTAAAATATGCGGCGACATCTTCGTCCAACGGTACAACATGCGCAAACGGATGAAAGCCGCGCCGCACAAAGCGCACCTTGTCAAAATCAATTTCGGCGGGCGCGTCATCGTCAAGATCGTAATCGTCGTCTTCAAGTAAAGTAACTTTGTGTTCCATATTCGTTCTCTTCGCGCCGCGTTGCTTCACGGGCGCTAATCAAGCGGATCGTCTCGCCTGATCTTTCCGTATATACGACCGTCAGCAAGCGTTGCTGAGTGGAAAAGCCAATGCAATAGTACCGTTGCTCGCCAATCGAATGCGCATCATCGGCCAGATGAAGCTGATTCGGGTCATCAAAAACTGTTTTCGCTTCGTCGAACGAAACACCATGCTTCTCTAAATTACTCTCTGCTTTGGGTGGATGCCAGTCAAATCTCATGACGCACCGAACCTATTTGTAAATCACAAAGAAATTGTTGTTCAGAAAATCGTGTTTCTCGGTTCGTTTGAAGCCCGCATCCTTCATCCAGCTTTCCAATTGATCCAACGAATACCGCATGCTTTCGTGACCAGCAGGCCATTCGTTGCTGAAATCAACGATTGCCACGCGACCGCCGCGTTTCAGGTATTTTTTCAGCCCTTTCAAATACGGCCCTTGATTGCCGATGTGATGCAGCGTGTCAATGATGATAATGAGATCAACTTTTTCAGGAATCTTCGGATCATCTTCGGCGGCCAGCACGGTTTTGATGTTGGTGATCTTTTCCGCCGCTGCGGTTTTCTCAACATGCTTGAGCAAGCCGGGGTCAATATCAATCGCGTAGACAAGGCCTTTATTGCCGAGCTTTTTCGCAATCGGGCGCGTGAATAAACCAGAGCCAGTGCCAAGATCACCAACGCGTTGACCGGGCTTGATTTTCAGGGTTTCGATCACTTTGGTGATTTGCAAACCTTCAATGCGGCGTTCTGTTTCGAGGACTTTGATGTATTCCTCGGCGGTACGACGTTGTTGCGCTTGTTGGGCCAAGGCCGACAGCGTGAAAACCGAGATCAAAAAAAGCAGCGAAACGAATTTTCGGCAGTTCATAAATTTCCTTCTGAAGTTTGTGGAATGGGTTGTTTGGTTAAAAATCCGAACGTGCGCGCGGCATAGTAAATCACAATGCCAGCGATGATCGTCAAGAGTGCGGCACTGGTCGGAAGCGGTTGTTCGCGGAAGCTCTGAATCCAGGACACGGTGACCATTGCAATAAAAATAAGCGGCGTCAATGGATACCCCGGCACACGGAAATAATCGGACGAATACGCAATGTTTTTGCGGCGTGCCCAGTAAACTGCCGCAACCGTAAAGCCGGAAAATAACAACAGCCCCGAACCCACATAGGTCAGCAACTGTCCGAATGCGCCACTCAACGCCATAATGGCAGCCGCGACCGATTGCAGTATCGTCCCAACCAAGGGAGCGCCATGTTTACCCAACCGACGAAAGAACGCAGGCGCAACGCCATCGCACGCCATCGCAAAGTATACGCGCGGCCCTGATGCGGTCCACGCGCTGATCGAACCGAGAATCGTGATGGTGATAATCAAGCTCACAATTTTTGCGCCGTTTTCGCCGAACAAATGTTGCGCCGCAATTTGTCCGACAGCGATTTCCGATTTCCAAGCCTCTATCGGCAACGCATAAAAGAACAGCAAGTTCAGGGCAAGATACAGAATCACGACGACCAGGGTTCCGCCAATCAAGGCGCGCGGCAGGATTTTGCGCGGCTCTTTGACTTCCCCGGCCAAATACGCCGCCGCGTTCCAGCCGGTATACGCGAAACTCACTTGAATCAGTGCCAGCCACCATTTCCCGCTCGCTTCCGATGTCTGTGTCACGCCGCTCCAATTGCCGCGCCCGGTGGCAAAGCCAATCAAGACAAACAGCACGATAGAACTGATCGCGGTCGCCGCCAAAATCGTCTGCAACCCTCCGCTGTGGCGCACGCCGAGCGAGTGAACAACGGCCATTGCTAACGTCACGACCGCCGCAATCGCCGCCCCTTGTGTGATGTCCAATCCAGCCAGCACAGGTGTATTCGGGTCCCAGCCGGGGAAGAGCGTCGCGGCATACGCAATGGCACCTAAAGCCGAGGCCGCAGTGGGGGCCGCAAAGCCTGCAAAAAACGAAATCCAGCCACTCACAAAACCCCACATGCGCCCGTAAACATTGGTCAGGTATTGATACTCGCCGCCAGCTTTTGGCATGCGCGTCGCCAATTCGGCATAGCAAAACGCGCCGCACAAGGCCAGGAAAGCACCGACCAACCACACGCCCAACGAGGCGATGCCATTGCCGGTTGCCGTGCGCACAAACGCCGGTACGGTGAAAATCCCGGTGCCAACCATACTGCTGACCACAAACGCCGCCGCCCCGAAAGTCCCCAACGCACGATGCAAATGAGTGGGTGAGCTTTTCTCCGGCTTTGATTGATCCGCCATCAAGTCCTGCTCCTTTTGAATGCGATCTAAAAGTCCAAGCAATATACAACGCTTGGGCATCCTCCGCCAGGCTTCGCACCAGCGCCAGATTTGTGATTTAATCGCCCATAGGAGGTTCCTTCGGCAATGACATCAAAAGCCAAACGCATCGTGCTGATTACGTGCGCCGTAATCGCCTTCGTCAGTTTTTCCGGGTGGTCACAACAAAGCAAAATCACGCCCGCGCAGGCTCGCCTGGGCGAACGGTTATTCCGCGACGTGCGATTCTCAGCCCCACAAGGCGACCTGCCAGCGAAATGTGCCGATTGCCATTTGTTCGACGAAGACCCGCAAGGCTTGCGACCATTCGCCGATTTTTTCAATCGCAGTTGGATTTCGTATCGCCCCCAAAGCCCGCAGCGATTTGAATTGCGCAACTCGCCCGGTCTGTTTGATGTCGCCCGGCAACCGCGCCTGCATTACGACGGCGAATTCACCACGCTCGAAGATTTGGTAACAGGCACTTTCACCGGTCGCCCGATGGGTTGGTTGCCAAACGAGCAGGAGCAGGCTTTGACGCAATTGCAAACCGTCGTGCGGCAAGACCCCGCCTATCGCGCGCAGTTCAAAACGGCGTATGGCATTGAGTTGGATAAACTCAATCGCAGCGAAGTGGCCCATCACGTCGCGCGCGCGGTCGCCGATTTTATGCGCACGCTCAACAGCAAAATGACGTCGCCCTACGATCAGTTTGTGCAGATAAATGGACTGGCAACCAAACCCGACAGGAATGAAAGCCCGACGATGTTTGCACAGCGATTGCTGACCCGTGTGAGCGAATTGGAAGCGACGAAAACCTTAAAGCTGCCGAATGGATTTACAGCCACCGCGTTGCAGGGGATGAAGCTCTTTTATTCCGCTGGCAATTGCGTCACCTGCCACGCTCCGCCTTTATTTACGGACTTCTCGTATCACAACCTCGGTATCAGTCAGGTCGAATACGATCAGGTGTTCGGCGCTGGCGCATTCGCTTCGTTAACGATTCCATCCGCATCCGAAACCCAGCGCCCCGCCGAACGCTTCCGCCAATTTCCAACCAGCGGCAAACCGGGCGCAGTGGATTTGGGGCATTGGAATTTCATTGACCTGCCAACTTCACCGCTACGCCGCGTCAACGAAAGCGACGATCAATTGCTGGCACGAATGGTTGGAGCCGTCAAAACGCCCGGCTTGCGCCATCTCGCCTACACTTACCCGTACATGCACAATGGCGCATACACCACGCTGGAAGACACGGTGAAAGAATTGCAACGACTGAGTGAAATGGCGCGCGCCGGACAGGTACGCGCGGCGGATCAGGAATTGCTGAAGATTCGGATTGACGAACAAGAGATAAGCTTGTTCGTCGCGTTTCTCAACACCCTGAATGAAAATTTAAAGGCAAGGTCCGGCGTTCAGAATCCGTGAGAACAACCTGACTGATTTCCCTAAGAGAGTGTTTGGAAATTCGACGATCATAACCCGCGCAGGCGGGTGGTAGGGTAAAGCCTGGGGTGAAGGCGAGAGC
>JAEUQN010000068.1 GCA_016789725.1 Blastocatellia bacterium
GTGAGAAGACATTAGCCCCGGATGCAATCCGGGGTGTGGTGCAATTGAGGCCCAAGCCCCAGCGGGGCGACCGACGCCTCAATTGTGAACAGATGTCTGTCGCCCCGCTGGGGCTGGCATCCTGTTTTCACCTTCCCCCGGATTGCATCCGGGGCTAATCTCTGGTCGTCCTTTCAGGACTCTCTGCGGAGGTGCGTGATTTACACCGACGCGTCACGCGGCTCGAACCTGTGAACTAAACGAAGTCCCCACTCAGCATTCGTGGATGAATCCACTCAGCACCGTCATTCTACAACTCATTCTTAAACGCCTGGTCATCGCGGTTCCGACCTTGCTGGTCATTTCGATCATCAGCTTTGCTTTGGTGAATGCTGCGCCCGGCGATGCGTTCGCCGAACTCACGCAAGACCCTCGCATCAGTGCCGAAACGGTGGAGCGATTGCGCGCGCAGTATGGACAGGATCGCCCGCTGCTGGCGCGATACGGCGCATGGCTGAGCGGAGCGGTGCGCGGCGATTTGGGCGTTTCGTTGGGCGAACGCTTGCCCGTGACCACGCTGATCGGCGCACGGCTCGGCAATACGCTGAAGCTTTCGTTGACGGCGACGTTGCTGGCATTACTGATCGCTTTGCCGCTTGGTGCCTTGGCGGCGAAGTCGCGCGGCTCGTGGCTGGATCGCATCACAAGTGCGTTGACGCTGGTCAGCATTTCGACGCCGCGTTTGGTGTTGGCAATTATTGCGTTGGTGTTTGCCGCGCGCACCGGATTGTTTCCGATTGGCAATGTGCGGTCATTAAATGTGGCGAACAATTGGTCCGCCGCTTCGTTGCTGGATGGTTTGCATCATTTGGTGTTGCCGGCAGTGGTGATGAGCTTGCCACTGATTGCAGTGTACTTGCGGCAAACCCGCAACGGTCTACTTGAAGTGTTGTCCGCTGATTTCATTCGCACCGCTCGCGCCAAAGGTTTGCGCGAATGGGCAGTGCTGGGCAAGCACGCCGCACGCGTGGCAGCGGGGCCATTGATTACATTGTTGGGCTATGCGATTGCGGCGTTGTTGAGCGGTTCGGTCATCGTCGAAACAGTAATGTCGTGGCCTGGCATCGGGCAGTTAGCCGTGAACGCGACGCGCACCCGTGACATTCCGGTGTTAATGGCAGTCGTCATATTGGCCGGGGTCATGATGTTGCTTGGCAATTTGATCGCGGACGTCTTGCAGTTGATCGCCGATCCGCGTTTGCGGGAAATTTCTTCCACAACACCCCTCGAAGGAGCACGAAGATGAAACAAACTTTGCTCCAGCGTGGTTGGTCGTTTCTGTGCAACTCGAAGCGAATGGGGTTGGCGATTTTGGGGCTGCTATATTTACTCTCGCTCTCCGGTGGTTTCATCGCGCCGTACAATCATCGCTCGCAAGCCAAAGACACGCCGTTCCTGCCGCCGACGCGCATCCGCTTTATTGACGCGCAAGGCAGCTTTCACGCGCGCCCCTTTATTTACAGGCCTCGCATCACGGATCGCTTGATGTTTGCGTATGACGAAGATCAATCGCAGGCATATCCATTACGATTTTTTGTGCGCGGTGAAAGTTACCATTGGTTCGGCCTGATCGAATCGAACTGGCATTTGATGGGTGTAGGGGAAAGTCCGCTCGTTGCTGTTCGCAGTGCTGTGCCGAATGCGAATGCACCGCGCTTGCATGTACTCGGCACAGATAATTTGGGGCGTGATGTGTTGGCGCGATTGTTGTATGCCGGGCAAATTTCGCTTGTGATTGGGCCAGTCGGATTGTTGCTCGCATATTTGCTAGGCGTGAGTTTGGGAGCGATTTCCGGTTATTTCGGCGGCTGGTTGGATTCCGGGTTAATGCGTGCGGCTGAAATTGTGATGTCGTTGCCGACGCTGATTTTGATTCTGGCCTTTCGCGCGGCGTTTCCGTTGAGTGTCACGCCGCGCCAGGTTGCTACGATGATGATTACGATTTTTGCAGCGGTTGGCTGGGCCGAAGTGGCGCGATTGACGCGCAATCTGGCGCTCGCCGAACGCGTGAAAGATTATGTGACATCCGCGATTTCATTGGGCGCGAGCAATATCCGCATTATTGCACGCCACGTCCTGCCAAACATCACGACGCCACTGTTGACGCAATTTGCCTTGACGGCTCCCACGTTTATTTTGGCGGAAATTACGCTGTCATTTTTAGGTGTTGGCGTGCAGGAACCAAGCGCGAGTTGGGGGACAATGCTGGCGGATGCGAAAGATTTGTCTGTGCTGAAAAACTACTGGTGGATGTTGGTGCCGGTCGCGTGTGTCTTCGTAACGGCCCTCGCGTTTCAGTTGTTGGGCGAGAAAGCGAAAGATTCTTAGCTACGAATGACGCAAATCTACACAGATTGAGCGACAGCAAATTACAGGCAGAATGAGCCTGGTTCTGCAACTCTATGCTTGGTATGTCCACAATTGAACTCGTGCGCGCGTGGTTGTTTATTACGGTCGTCGGCTTTGTTTTCGCGGTCGCCGCGTTGGCAATCCTGCGAAGGCCAGCGGCGTGGTTGGCGAAGCGCGCAGTCAAACCCCTCTCGAAGTTTCAACGTGTAATGTTGGTGCTCGCGGGCATTGGCGTGTTGTGCATGGCTTATGCGCACTGGATTGAGCCGTACTGGATTGAAGTCACGCGCGTGAGTTTGTCGAGTCCGAAACTTGCTACCGCGAGTCGCCTCATTCGCGTGGCGCATATTTCGGATTTGCATTGCGATCCGGTCGAGCGTGTCGAAAACAAAATGCTGTCCCTCATCGCCAACGAAAAGCCCGATTTGATCGTATTCACGGGTGACACGATGAATCGCGCCGATAGCTTGCCGGTGCTGAAACAAACGCTGACGCAACTTGCCCAAATCGCGCCGACCTTTGTCGTAAAAGGGAATTGGGATGTGTGGTACTACCCAATGCTGGATTTGTTTGGCGGCACGGGCGTGAAGGAGTTGAATAACGAGGCTGTCAAATTCGACGTCGCAGGCACCAGTTTATGGTTAGTTGGAATGCCTGTGTCTGAAACCTTAAATTACGAAAAGGCGTTTGCCTCCGTGCCGCCCAATGCGTTCACGCTGATGCTCTATCACTACCCGGACGAAATCGAAGCCGCGCAGACACGCTACGTGGATTTGTACTGCGCCGGTCACACGCACGGCGGCCAGATCGCTTTGCCGTTGTATGGTGCGTTGATTACGTTCTCCAAATTCGACAAGAAATATGAGGCAGGTTTCTTTCACGAAGGCCCCACGTGGCTGTATGTAAATCGCGGAATGGGATGTGAAGGTACACCTCACTTTCGCTTTTTCGCGCGGCCTGAAGTGACAATGATTGAACTGGGGAAGAACGGTGAACAGTGAACAGTAAGAGGGAAAAGGTCTTCTCTTTCTTTCTACTGTTCACTTTTTCGCCAACACGACAGGCGATACCTCTACGCCACGCATCCGGCCAAAAAAATCGCGCACAACGGGGTACAGGACGGCGGGAATCGTGGTGGCTTTGACTTCTAACTGGCGCGTAAAAATCAAGTGACCGTCTTTCACCTCAAAGTTCGCCGTATAGGTGCCGAACGGCATTTCCAGCTTTGCCGAATCTGGCATTTCATCTACTTCAAACCCTTCCGGTAATTTTACGCGCACCGTTTCGCTGAAGGCTTCGGATTCCAGCACCAATGGATGTTTGCGTTTCGGTTCGGTCAAATCCAGGCTGAAGCGATGTGCCACCAATGCGGGTTTGAAGACCAGCAATTTGCCGCGCATGGATTGTCCATAGGCCTGTGCTGCAAATTCGATATCCAGCGCGAATTTGCCTTCGGCCTGATGGTCGGCAGGTTCGATTTTGGAAACGTTTGCACCCGTGATGCCGCGCGTGATCCAGCGTTCGATGCGTTTGGTGTAATCGGGCTTGGCTAAAGCTTTGAATAAGCGCCGCTCGGTGACGGCGGCTTGCCCGACCGAACGTTCGCTGATTTTGGCGTTGATGTTGCCGGATTCGTTGATCGTCACGTCGGCGTGGCGCACCAGCTTATTGGCTTCGGGTGGCGTGGTTGGCATGCGCATTAACATCCCGTCATTTGCGGCGACGATCAACGCGAAGCTGCCTTGTTCGTGGTCGGGCAAATCGCCGACCGGCGTGTCTTCGTCAGTCGCATCGAAGATCAATAGACGACCTAATTTCGGATGCGTGATGATTGTGGCGGCTTGTGTTTCATCGCTGACTTTGACCGCGATGATGCAGTGATTGAACTGGCCGGGCGACGGCCATTCTTCGCGCACGAACGTCGGATCGCCGGAGTAAATAATCACCGGATAGGCCGGAATATTCAGCGCCTTGAGCATCGCCCGCATCAGGTTCGCTTTGTCTTTGCAATCGCCGTACGACTTCTTGAAAACTTCAAGCGATGAGTGCGGACGATAACCGCCGCCGCGCCCCGCGCCAATCTGAATCGAAACGTACTTGATGCCTTGTGCGTAGCGGCCAATGGCTTGAATCTTCTCGAATTCGGTTTTGGCGTTCGCCGTGATTTCACGGGCTTTGCCGGCCAGCGCATCGTCCAGTTGCACTTGCGGGTCGGAGATTTCGCTCATATACCGCGATACGTCTGCCCAGCTTTCAAAGGTGCGCAAGAGGCCCGCGCTTTTACCAGCGGGCGGAAAGATGCGCACGACCATGCGCGGCACTAAATTCGCCAAACTGGGGCTGCCCGATTCGGCCTTGATACCGTCCAGATTGCGCGCTTGCCACGTGTAGGTCGAGCCGTTCACGATTGGTTCGATTTTGGGGTGATTGAAAACGACGCCTTCTGCGCGCCAATCGGTCGGCACCGTCACGCTGATGCTGGAGGCCAGCACCGGATGCGAATCGCCAAAGCCCCATGGGAAATACGCGAAAATATCTTTCGATTCAACGACGATTTCATAGCCGAAGACGGCCCCCGGTTCGACATCGTCCTTACCTGAAATCAGGCGACGACGCGCTTCATTGTACACATCGTTGTCGTCGGCGACGCCGTCCATCGTTTGTTCTTTGCCGTACTTGATGACTTGCCCGTTCGGACGCAGCATCCAGGCGCGCATCTCTTTTACTTTTTCGGAATCGGTGTTGTAGGTCGTGGCAGCGGTGGCTTCGCCGCGTCCGTCGCGCGACAAAATGCGAACGGCGTGCGTGGTGACCGTGATGACCTTGCCCGTTTCATCAACGGTGACGCGGGCTTCGTCGTGTAAAGTCACCGCGACGACTTCTTTGTCGTAGGTTGGAATTGTCGAGGCGGTTACTTGTCGTAACCAGGCCGGAACGTCATCTCCCGCGAAAACCGGAGAGGCGAAAATCAATAGCGTCAAAATCAGGCTGAGAGAATTGGTACGCATTGCTGGGACTCCGTGAAGATTTATTTGCTTGCGGCGGCGGTGTATTTCAACGTGACTTGGTGATTGTCTTGCTTGTGCATTAAATCAAACACCTGTTTCAAGGCCGGGTACGTTTCTACTGGAAATACCACTCCGTTGAGCTTAAGAGTGCGGTCATAGATCATCGTTTTGCTGTCCGGTGTCATCTTTAAGGAAACATCATATTTGACGATGTCGTTGGCATTGAAGGAACCCGGAGCCTCTGCGTTATCGAGGGCAAATCCTTCAGGCAAACTGATCTCGACGTGACTGGTTTCCACGTACGGATATTCAAAGTACACCGGGTATTTGCGCTGTGCGTTGGTGAAAAATGCGGTTTCACCAAATTGGAAAAAGGCTGGTTGCAGGAACAATCGTTTGCCTGTGCGCGTGGCATAGTTTTCCACTTTGATGTGGAAAGAATAAGTGAAGGGTTTGACCAGATCAGTCACGTTTTCAATTTTGAGGTTGCTGATTTCTACTGCGCCCAGATGCTTTTTGATGATGTCCTTGAGGATCGTTTCCCGTTTTTCCGGCGTTTCCTCGTCATTTTCCTCTTTCATAAACGCCGCCAGATGTCCGGTGAATTCGATGTAGGCATCGCCTTCTAACGTTCCTTCTTCGTTGAGCTTGAATTTGCCGATGGTGCGTTCCAGCGATTTTTCCGGCGTCGAAACAGGAAGGTCAATGAAGGTTGGTTCTTTGGGGTCCGTGAGCAATCCCTTCAACCCTTCGTGGTTCCACGGCAGCATGCCGTAGGGAACATAAAGTATGTGTGGCGAAAAGAATTTCCATCCACTGTCCACTTTCACTGCGATCAAACGGTCATCGAGAAAATAGTCGTTGGCAAATGATGGATCGAAGAAGTTTTCGCTGCGATCTGAAACCATCACGACGCGCGTTTCAAAGCCTGCCGCAGAGGCGAGCGCACCAAAGAGTAAGTCCATATCCTGTGCGGTGCCAATCCCGTTTTTGAGCGTATCCGCCGGAGATTTGTTTTCTTTGATTTTCTTGCGATCTTCATCGGTTAATGTGAGCGCATCATCAAACAGGTATTTGATTTTGGTGCGGCAATACGTCAGCAATCGTTCCAGCTTTTGATCCGGCGTGGACGCGTCGCCGATAGTTTCGGTTGCCACTTTGCGCACGTCATCATTGACCTTCATGGCCGCTTTATTCTCATTGAATTCTTTTTTGCCGAGTTCTTTCCAGTATTTGTCTGCTTCAATTTTGGATTCGGTCGAATAGTACAGCAACATCCAGGCACGCACCTGGTTTTCAGGAACCATGTACGGTTCTTCCTTGAACGCCGGAACCTTGCTCAGTGAGGTCATCTGAAAGTCGCGTTCTCGCACAAGCGGCGTCGGATTACAGTGAAAGGGCTTTGACCAGAGCCGATAGGTCGCGCTGGCAAGCGGCTTGACATAATACTTGACGATTTGGACCGGGATGTCCTGCTGAAATTCCAGGCGGGTGTGATAGTAAGTCGGACGGGATTCCCGATAACGATACTCAATAATGACGCCTGGTTCGACGCCCGGCATCGCAAAGGATTTGGCCTTGAGCTTGAGCTTGCCAAATTTGATGATCGTGCGCTCAAACACTGCATCTTTTTTCAACTCGACGATCTCACCATTGGCCTTGATGGTGCGACCTTGAATATTGCTGATATTGGTGCGCCCAAAGTAAGGCAGGTCAATCGTACTTTTTTGTTCTTTGCCGCGTTCGGTGAAAATCTTAATGCGCAGGTAATGCGTCAGGACGGTTTGTCCGGCACCATAACTGTCAGATTCGTCGGCGACTTTAACTTCCCAGAAGATCGCCTCGGCGTCGGCATCTTTTTCGACGGTCGGCGCTTTCATCGCCAATTCGGCGGGATCAACAGGTTTCCAATCGTCTGCGGCAAAACAGGCGAATGAACCCATAAACATGAAAAGTAGTGCGGGAAAAAAACGGCGGTATAAGGTCATCATCATCCTCCAAAGGCTGAATTGGTTTGGGGGCGCGTGAAGAAAAGCTGAGTAATCCAAATTCGATGGGGCCGACGCCACAGATATTAGACCGAGTGCAGAAGTGAGGGCAACAGAAATTTATCTGGTGGCTGGTGGCTGGTGGCTGGTGATTGGTGAGCAATGATCAGACTGGAGCGCAAGCGTCCCGCTTGCCTGTCCCCGCATCAGACGAGCAAGCGAGGACGCTTGCGCTCCAGTCGCCGGTCCATTGTCATTCGCTATTTTTTACACCTTCCTTAATTTCTGAATGGACATCACATTTTACTGATCCCTAACGACCGACCACCAACCACCAGCCACCGCTTCCCGCTACTCCTCATCCCGATAAATCTTCAACTTGTTGTGCAATGTCTTGAGGCTGATATGCAGCGCGTCTGCCGTGCGTGTTTTGTTATTGCCCGTTTTAATCAGAGTTTTGAGAATCAGTTGCCGCTCCGCTTCATCCAGTGGGATCGGGATCGGAAAGGTAATGGAATCCTCGTCGCGCAGCGAACGTCCATCAAACATGGCGGGTGGTAAATGCTGACGTTCAATCGTGACACCATCGCAAACAACGACCGCGTGTTCGATCACATTGCGAAGTTCACGGACGTTGCCGGGCCAGGGATAGCGCACCAGCGTTTCCAGCACGTTGGGCGCAACCACGCGCGCTGTGCGGGCATGCCGTTGACTCAGCGTGTCCACCATATATTGCACTAACAAGGGAATATCATCGCGGCGTTCGCGCAGGGGAGGAATTTCGAGGTGAATGACATTCAAGCGATATAACAAATCTTCGCGCAGCAAGTTGTCGCGTACAGCTTTGTGCGGGTCTTTGTTGGTGGCCGCCAGAACGCGCACATCCACAGAAATCTCGCGGTTTCCGCCCAAGCGGCGCAGGGTGCGATTTTCCAGTACGCGCAGCAGCTTGGCCTGCAACGTAATCGGCATTTCCGCAATTTCATCCATAAACAAAGTCCCGCCATTCGCCAGTTCAAAACACCCTTCGCGGCGCACAATCGCGCCCGTGAACGCGCCTTTTTCGTGACCGAAGAGTTCTGATTCCATCAAGGATTCCGGGATTGCCGAGCAATTGATCGGAATGAAAGCGTTGGCGGAGCGTGGGCTGAGTTGGTGAATGGTTTGCGCGACTAAATCTTTGCCGGTGCCGGATTCACCCGTAATCAAAACTGACACGGCGGAATTGGCGATTTGCTCAATGGTGGTGTAAAGCTGCCGCATGGCATGCGAAGCCCCCACCAGCTTGCCAAAGACGCCGTGTTCGCTAAGCTGGCGGCGCAGTTGTATGTTTTCGCGCTGCACCGCAGAACGCTCAATCGCACGTTGCAATACCACGTTGAGCTGCCGTGTGTTGATGGGTTTCTCGAAATAATAAAATGCGCCTTCTTCCATCACCGCACGCATTGCACCTTCAATGCTGGCCTGTCCGGTCAGCAGGATCACCGCAGTGTCGGGATAGGTTTCGTGCAATCTGGACAGCAACCCGAACCCATCGAGCCGAGGCATAAAAATATCGCTGATGACCACGGTTGGGTGAAATTCGGTAGCGACTTGCCACGCTTCTTCACCATCCGCTGCAACCTGGGTTTCATAGCCCCAATCCGATACCAATTCGCTCAGGCCGGTCCGTGCGGCGGGCTCGTCATCCACGATCAATACTTTTGCTTTGGTCATATTTCAAGCCTCAAAAATCCAGGCAAAGGGAACTTCACACGGGGCAATGCAGGGGGAGCGATTATAGATCACGGTCAGGCATTTGGGCGAAAGCCTGACAACCAGTCTGTAGTTTTTCTTAGGCGAGGCCTGCCATCGCCAACATTAACAACAACGCGCGTTCGTAGCCGATTTCCCGTCCCGCCGGATCGTACCATTCACTGAGCCGATGGGCGTCGCCGCCTCTGCCGCCTGCGCCAATGGTGATTGCGGGAAGGCCGAGGCTGATGGGGATGTTGGCGTCTGTCGAAGCGCAATTCAGAATGGGTCTGACGCCGACTGCTTGTGTGGCTTCGACGGCGAATTTGACCAGTAATGACTGGCTGGAAATGCTTCCTGATGGACGATGGCCGATGAGTTGAAGGTCGGAGCGCAGGCTTTGCCCGGACGCCGACCGCAAGGAATTTTCAGCACGAATTGCGTGCTGGATTTCGCGGAGCAAAAACTCTTCAAGCCGCGTCAATTGCGCCTCATTCGTCGAACGCAAGTCTACATCCAGTTGCGCCCGTTCAGGAATCACGTTGACGGAATCGCCGCCTTCAATGCGGCCCACGTTGTAGGTTGTGCGCGGTTCCTGTGGCACTGGATATTCGGCCAGTTTCGCCACAATGCGACCGAGCGCGTGAACTGGATTGACGACACCGAAATCGCTCCAGCTATGTCCGCCGGGACCTGTGAGAGTGATGCGATAGCGCCGAGAACCTAATGCTTGATGCGTGATGAAATCTGTGCCGGGGCCATCGAATGAAATGAAAGCGGAGATTCGATTCACAAGTTGTCCTGCGGTGAACAAATGCCGCGCACCACGCAAATTTCCTTCGCCTTCTTCGCCCACAGTTGCTACAAACGCAAGCGACCCACGCAGTTTGAAATCACCCGCGTTAAGGATTTCAATCATTGCGATTAGCGCCGCGAGACCCGCGCCGTTATCGCCAATGCCAGGCGCACAGAGCCGCGTGCCAGTTCGTTTCACTTGCACGTCGGTGTGTTCGGGAAACACTGTGTCGAGATGGGCGGAAAAGACGACCATCGGTGCGTGCGCTTCGCCATAACGAAAGCCGATGACATTGCCGATTTCGTCCGTGTGAACATCGGCAAGTCCCAGTTTGGCAAAGCGCGTGGCAAAGTAATCACCGCGTTTCTGTTCCTTGAAGGGCGGCGCGGGAATTTCACAAATACAAATATGCTCAGCCGTGAATTGTTCGGCGGATTGGTGGATGAAGTTGATGGCGCGCCGAACTTGCGGATCGCGCTGCAAAGAGTGGATAACAAAGTGAGATGGCACGATCATGAAGGCCGTCACATTGGGAAGGTACGGCGAGGGATCATGAACTGATGGAACCCAGGGCAATGCCACTCAACCGTACCGTGCCGATTTATTTCTTGCTGCGCAATTTGAAGCTCCGGCTGAAGTGGTCGGTCAGATCAGTAATTTCCACTTCAATAATGCCATTGGCATCGCAGGAGTAAGTTTCTTCAATGACGCGTCCGTTCAAATTCGCACGCGACACCGGAAGGCTCGACAACGCTTCTTCGCCGCGCAGCGTTGGATCAAATGGAAAATAAATTTCATCCCATGTTGTGATGTCGCCTTGAGGTTGAAAATTCGCGTCCAATCCGCTGCATTCCAAATAGCGAAAATGCCCGATGTTGTGCGCTGGGATGTAACGGCGTTTGAGTGTCAGGGTTTCTTCACCATTGGTTGGCAATACGGTGTCTTTTTCAAACAGGGCATCGAACGCAATTTGCTTGCCGGAATCGAATTCGCGCCAGACCCCGAAATGCCGCGTGAAGCGTTCGCGCAATTTGTGACCAGCCCCCGTGTCAGCAGCAATCGCCAGGCCAATTGCCACCGAAGCGTGTGGGTAGGGCGAACGTTTGACGTGTTTGCTATAGCGTTCGCGCAGCAAGCGCGCAACGGGCGGGAAATCGCTGGAACCGCCGACCAGATAAACGGCTGCCAGTGCTTTCAAATCAATTCCGGTGACCGACTTTTGCATGGCCTGTTCCATGGCGGCGACCGTGCTGTCAATAAGCGGTTTGCAGGCTGCATACAAATCGGCGGTTGTTACGCTGATTTCGCCCGCGCCTTCGATGCCACGCCCCAGGTCAATAGCCACTTTGCGTGTCGTTGGTCGCAAGCCCTCTTTTTTCTCGCGGCATTCTTCCAACAACAAGGCAAGTTGTGCATCACTGACTTCGTGAATGCCCGCTTTCTGTAGCGCCATATCCAGCAAGATCACATCGAAATTGTCACCGCCAAGTCGCGTGATGCCCTCGTTGCTGAGCACTTCATGATCGCGGTCAGAGAGGCTGATGATCGCCGAATCGAACGTCCCGCCACCAAGGTCATACACAAGTAAATGTTCGCGCTTTGACGTGCCGCCTTCGCCGAGAATGTGATGCGCATATTCGATACCGGCGGCGGACGGCTCGTTCATCATCCCGCGCACTTCAAAACCCGCCCGGCGAAAGGCTTCGAGCGTCAGAAAGCGTTGATTGCTGTTGGCATTGGCTGGCACTGAGATCAGTGCTTCGAGCTTTTCTTTTTTCTTGAGCGTCAAATTCGAGTTGCGCCGTAAATCCTGATTCAACTGCTCCAAAAATGACGTAAGCCACTCAAACAGGCTCATTTCATGGTCGCCAATTCTGAGCCGACTGTCTGGCCCGTGTGTGGCAAGTTCGCGTTTGACGGAACGCCGCAGCGTCCAGCCGGGCTGCCCTTGTTTGGCGATGGCCTCAAACCCGAAAGCCAGTTCTGAGCCTTTGGTGGCAATGACCGATGGATACCATTCGTAGGCATCGCCCGCCTCGTTGGTGAAGCTGACGATGGGATAGTTGCCGCGATTAACAGCGGCAACGACTGTGCGCGTTGTACCGAAATCTATTCCTAAAAGCATATTAGTAATTGGAAAATTGAGATTGAAAATTGGAAATGAAAAGATCACATAGGTGATGTCTGCACCTGAATCTGTGGCAGCGAGGCGTAATCAAAAGCGGGGGATGAAGGGTGCTGATAGATGATGGAATATAATATCCCTGCTTTTGTAAGCATAAGGATTGTAGTGTATGCGCCGTCACGCCAAGACCTCATAAACCCATGAACACTGTCGAACTAACAAAGCATCATAATCGCTGTGGCACAATTTGCCAAACTGCGCTACAGTTCCAACCACTGTTTCAGGCACGGTATTTCAACCTTTTCAGGAGGAACAAATGCACGCAAAGGATCGGATTTTGAGCGGATTTGTTTCTCGTCCTCTGACAGAAATCGGCCATCGCAAACTCATCAGTTTGCATAACGCTTTGAGCGGAAGGTGATTTATGCGTAACGCAAAATGGCTCGTTGCCCTGTTAATATTGGCTTTGTTTGGCACTGTCACGTTCGCGCAATCTGGTCGCAAGCAGAAAAAAGCGCCTGACTTGCCGCCTGTGCAGGGAGTGCCTGCGCCCTCGAAAACGCCGGAAACTCCGCAGCCTGACATCCCGGAACCTGATCCTGAAAAAGAAAAGGAAAAGGAAAAAGAACGCGCTTCGGCCAAAGGGATCATTCTTGGTACGGATTGGGCGGACATGAACGTTTCGATGGGGATGGCCGATTATGTGCGGCGCGCCTGTCATAGCGAATTGTCGCGCGTGATTCGTGGTTTGGAAATTCGCAACACTGGAAGCATGAGCCGCAGTGACGCGATCAAAATGGCGAAGGACGAAGATCGCTTTTATGTTGTGGCGATAGAGTTTCAGTCCTTTGGCTCGCAGTACGAAGTCCGCTACACGGTTTTCGAGCCAAAAACGGCTAAAGCCATCGGCATAGGTTCTGCTCCGATTTATACCGATAGTACGGGGCGCGTTAGTTACTATTCGTTTGAGCGTGCCGGACGTGACATCGCGCAACAATTGATTCGTCGGTTGGATTTGCGGTCATCCAGATTTCCGTAGCCGATTTAGCAACTTCGCCAGATTTTCTGGCAGCGGCGCTTCAAAGTTCATCAGCCGATTGCTGTTTGGATGGCGCAGGCTCAGTTTGAAAGCGTGCAACGCCTGCCGGGAAAATTGAATTGAGGTTTGTGGCGGTTCAGCCATATATTGTTTTTCACCCACCAGTTGATGCCCATGAATGGCGGCTTGCGCGCGAATTTGATTTTGCTTGCCCGTGACCAGTTTGATTTCCAGCAACGACGAAGTCGCAAATTCTTCCAGCACACGATAATTACATTTTGCTTCAACGGCCTTCTGATTGCGTACATGGCTTAATCGCTGCACCAACTCCTCTTCATCCCAGATTAACCAATCGCGCCACGTGCCTTTTTCCGGGAAGGGAATTCCATAGACAACCACTTGGTAAACACGCTCAGGTGTTTGCGCAATAAATTGCCGTTTAAGATGTTCACGTGCCGCAGGATCTTTCGCAAAAATCACTAACCCGGAAGTGTCGCGGTCAATACGATGGACGATCTGTGGCTTGAGCTTACTGCGTTGACGAACATAATCTGCGACTTGTTCATAGAGGGTGGGTTCATCAGAGGGTAGGGCTGATTTGACCGTTAGCAGGCCTGCGGGTTTATTGAGGACCAGCAACGCTTCGTCTTCGTACGTAATATGCAAGCCTGCTACCTGGCGATCCGTAAAGGCGCGATGTTTGGCGGAGCCGGGCCGATCCATCCAGACCCGCACCGTTTCGCGCAATTGCAGTTTTCGCCCGGCATCCATCGCCGTTTGTTCGACGTCATTGACGAATACCTTACCGCGCGCAATGGCTTCAAACGCCTTCGCGCGCGAGCCGAGCCGCGTTGCATCCGCGAGCCATTTGTCCAAGCGCACACCGGAATCGGTTGCGCTCACTTGCCAGGATTGAGTGGTCATAAAAACTTACGAACTGATGCTCGTTACTTTTCATTTCGGCAACAAGCTGCTAATTTGCGTTGTTCTTGCTGGCACGCTAACAGCTTGGGCAGCGAAACACAACTTATGACATTACTTCAGGGGGCTTTGATTGTGGGATCAGGCGTGATTGCGGGGGCCATGAACGCGGTCGCCGGAGGCGGCACGCTTCTGACCTTTCCCACGCTGATTTGGACAGGTCTCTCACCCATCCATGCGAATGCCACGAATACGGTGGCTCTCGTGCCGGGCGCATTGGCTGGAGCGTGGGGGTATCGCCGCGAGTTGCAGAGCGCAGAAACCAAGCGTTATGTATTGCTTATACCGAGCCTTATGGGCGGATTGATCGGTGGGATCCTGTTGCGATACACGCCGCCCGCCACCTTTGCCGCGCTGGTTCCGGCGCTGATTTTATTTGCGGTGATTCTGTTTGCCTTACAGGAACCCATTCAGCGCAGATTGCGCGGCGCGCAAGCCTCGACCGAACCGGTGACCACTTCGCGCTGGTTGATCGCGGCCTCAGTGCTGCAATTCCTGACGGGCGTTTATGGTGGTTATTTTGGAGCCGGGATGGGGATTATGATGTTGGCGACACTGGGATTATTGGGGTTCGCGAACATCCATCAGATGAATGGTTTGAAAAACCTGCTTGGCATGACCATCAACTTGACGGCGGCAATGTACTTTATTTTTGTTGGCTTGGTGCATTGGCCAGAAGCGTTGGTGATGGCGGTTGGTGCGATTGTGGGCGGCTACGGCGGCGCAGGGCTGGCGCGCAAATTAGGTGCGAAGTTTGTACGCGTTGCGGTCATCGTCATTGGGGTTGGGATGGCGCTTTCGCTTTTGCTCAAATGATTACGCATCGCGTATCGAAATCATAAACATTAAGGAGAACAAAACAATGAGTTACGGCTTGAATATTCTTCAGGAAGGTAAACGCGACCTGGTTTCGTTGGGCGCGCTTGTCCATCGGTTAGACCCGGGGCGAATTCCATTTCGTAAAGCGACCAGTTGCGCGATTCACGTCAGTGGTGGTGAATTCAATGTTGCCGCGAATCTGGCAGATTGCTTTGGCATGAAAACCGCTATTGCCTCGGCCATGGTGAAATACCCCATCGGTGATTTGATTGCGGAACGCGTCAAAGCGATGGGTGTCAAACCCTTCTACAAAACCTTTGAGCATAACGGCGTCAATGGGCCAAATATGGCGGCAGTGCTGAGCGATCAAGGACACGGCGTGCGCGCGCCAGTTGTGTTTTATAATCGCTGTAACGAAGCCGCCGCTCAGCTCAAACCCGGCGATTTCAATTGGGACGAAATTTTCGCAGGTGGCGTTCGATGGTTTCACAGCGGCGGTATTTTTGCGGCGCTTTCAGAAACAACCGCCGAGCTGATTATCGAAGGCATGAAAGCGGCGAAAGCGGCGGGCGCGATTACCTCATTCGATTTGAACTTCCGCGAAAAGCTCTGGAAAATTTCGGGCGGCGAATCGCGTGCAGTTTCTGTTGTGCGCCGCATCGTGGATAACGTAGACGTGCTGGTCGGCAACGAAGAAGATTTGCAAAAAGGTTTGGGGATTCCCGGCCCCGAAGTTGCCGCGAAATCCAAACTCGACCCCAGCGTCTTTTTCGGGATGATTGATCGCGTCACTGAGCAACATCCCAACGTCAAAATTGTCGCCACCACGTTGCGCGAAGTGCATACGACCAATCGTCATAGTTGGAGTGCTGTTGCCTGGATTGACGGGCAAACCTACACTGCGCCGACGTGTGAACTGGATGTGCTGGATCGAGTCGGCGGCGGTGATGGGTTCGCCGCAGGCTTTATTTACGGGGTTTTGACGAATGAAGCGCCTGAAGAAGCTCTCAAACTTGGCTGGGCGCATGGCGCGTTGCTGACGACTTTCCCCGGCGATACGACGATGGCAACCGTGGATCAAGTGCGGTCGTTTGCCAAGGGCGGATCAGCGCGGATTCAACGCTAGACTACGAATTCAACACAAAGAATTAAAGGGACAAAGTAACAAAGAGAAGAGATGAATTCTTTCTTTGCTTTCTTTGTCCCTTTGTTGCTTTGTCTTTTCGTGGTGAGACTACGAGGCTTTCTTCGACGCGCGCGTTGGAGCCTTCACTTCTGCCGCAACCAATTCACCGCCTTCACTCGCCACACCTTTATATTCGCACTCTGGGCAACTGAGCACAGTTTGATTGGCGCGGGCATTGAATTTTTCCAGCATGAACGGGTTCTGGCATTGTGGGCAAACACGGGCCACCGGTTTGTCCCAATAGACGCGATCACATTTCGGATAGTCGGAACAGCCATAAAAGACCTTGCCGCGTTTGGATTTCTTAACGACGATCTCGCCTTTGCACCCTTGCCGCGTGCAAGCTACGCCAGTTGTTTCGCGCTTGATGTACTTACAATTTGTACAGCCCGTGTATTCACCGTATGGCCCTTGCTTGATGGCGATTTGCATTCCACATTCAGGACATTTTTCGTCCAGCATTTTCGGCGGAGCCATCACTGCGCCAGTCTTGGAGAGCTTGCGCGTGTTCTTGCAATCAGGATAGCCCGTACACGCGAGAAACTGTCCGAAGCGTCCCTTCTTGAGCGCCATCGAACTTCCACATTTTTCACAGACTTCATTGGCGTATGGATTCTCTTCTGCTTCGGCGGCATTGGGTGTGGCTGCGGTCGAGGAGGTTTCTCCATTGCTGCTGGCAGGCTTCGCCAATTCGCGGGTGGTTTTGCATTCGGGGTAATTCGTGCAGGCTAAAAACTGCCCGAAGCGTCCGAATTTAATAGCCATTTTCGAGCCGCATTTTTCGCAGACTTCATCGGTGATGATTTCCTGCCGCTTCACATCTTTCATGTGGGTTTGCGCGGCTTTTAAATCCACCGTGAACTTGTCGTAAAAGCCTTTCAGCGCGGCTGTCCATTTCACCTTGCCCTCTTCGATTTCGTCGAGTTCGCCTTCAAGTCGTGCGGTGTATTGCACGTCAAACAAGTCCACAAAACTTTTGACCAGCAAATCGTTGACAATGGTTCCCAGATCAGTTGGATAGAACTTGCCTTCGCGCTTTTCGACGTATTCACGATCCTGAATCACGGTCATAATCGTCGCGTAAGTTGAAGGTCGTCCGATGCCTTTTTCTTCGAGCGCCTTGACGAGCGTGGCTTCAGTGTAGCGTGGCGGTGGTTCAGTGAAGCTTTGATTCGGCGTGAGCGAGTTTAATTTTAAATTCTCACCTTTTTCCGTCTTCGGCAATTTCGCGGCGCGCTCTTCGTCGTCCTCGTCTTTTTCATCTTTGCCTTCTTCATACACGGCAAGGAAGCCGTCGAATTTCAAAACGGAACCAGTGGCGCGGAAGGTAAATTTGCTGCCTGCGGCAATATCAATGGTGGTTTGATCGAACAGCGCGGGCATCATCTGTGAGGCGACGAAGCGCTGCCAAATCAGGCGATAGAGCGCGAGTTCGTCTTTGTCGAGATACTTGGCAATGGAATCGGGAGTGAGGCCGACAGAAGTTGGTCTGATTGCCTCGTGCGCATCCTGTGCGTCTTTCTTCGAGCGATATTGAATTGCTTTTTCCGGCAAATAACTTTGCCCGTAACGTCCGCCAATAAATTCGCGGGCTTCCTGCAACGCACTGTCCGACACGCGTGTTGAATCCGTACGCATATATGTAATCAAGCCGACTGTGCCTTCGCCCACATCTTTGCCTTCGTAGAGTTTTTGCGCGATCTGCATTGTTTTCTTGGCGGGAAATCGCAGCTTGCGCGAAGCTTCCTGTTGCAGCTTGGAAGTGATAAATGGCGGCACCGGATTGCGTTTCTTTTCTTTCGTCGAAACGTCCGAGACAATGTATGTCGCGCCTTCTAATTCAGAGAGAATCTGTTTGGCGTCGCCTTCGTTTTTGATGTGTAGCTCTGATTTTTTGACGCCTGTATCAAAGCCTGAAGTCTTCACCGTTTGATCCGCAACCTTATACAAGCGCGCATCAAATGCGGGCGGCAATTGCGCCGACAAATTCGCCGTGATCGTCCAATATTCTGTTTTGACGAAAGCCTGGATTTCGCGTTCGCGCTCAACGACCAACCGCACTGCGACCGTTTGCACACGGCCTGCGGAAAGTCCCCGCCGAACTTTGTCCCAGAGCAATGGCGAGACTTGATAGCCGACCAGGCGATCTACGACACGGCGCGCTTGCTGTGCGTCTACCAGATTCACATCAATTTGCGCGGGATGCTTGAACGCTTCATTGACGGCGGCCTTGGTGATTTCGTTGAACATCACGCGGAAGATGGGCTTTTTCGACTTGCCGCGCCCGCCAACCTCTTCAGCAATGTGCCAGCCGATGGCCTCGCCTTCACGATCCGGGTCAGTTGCAATGAAGATGGTTTCCGCTTCTTTCGCCGCTGCTTTTAATTCCCTGACGACTTTCTCTTTGCCGGGCATGACTTCGTAGGTTGGTTCGAAGTTGTTCTCGACATCTACGCCCAGTCCTTTCTTCGGCAAGTCTTTGATATGCCCCACCGACGCCAGTACTTTGTAATCTTTCCCCAGATATTTATTAATGGTTTTGGCTTTGGCGGGTGATTCGACAATAACTAATGATTTCGACATAAGAATGATTCCGAGAGATAGGTTCGTAGCTCACTAAGACACTACACGCAAAAACAAAGCTCAGTCAAATAGCACGAACAATCGCGTCAACACAAGCGATTCTTGAAAGGCGGGCAATTTGGTGAGATCGGTGTGGGAATGAAATTGTGATCCAAGATGGCAGATCAATGGCGAGTCTGATATGGGCTGATCATCACCTGCGCAGGCTTGAGGTTTTGCAGTTTCTGTCAAAACACGATAGCCCACAAAAGCCAAAACTCTTGTGGGCTATCTGCTTTGAGTCTATCAGATTGCTTTATTCGTCGGCGGCATCCAGCGCGTCTTCGAGTGTGAATGAACCCTCGTAAAGTGCCTTGCCGATAATCAAACTGTCTACGCCAAATTCTTCCAGGTCCTTTACCGTATAAATGTCGTCAAGTGACGCGACACCGCCGGATGCCGTGACTTTCAATCCGCTGACTTCGGCGATTTCGCGGGTGGCTTCCAGGTTGATGCCGCTCATCATCCCATCGCGCGAAATATCGGTGTACACAATGCGCTCAACGCCCATATCCGCGACTTTTTGTGCTAGATCGAGGGCGGTGACGTCGGCTGTTTTTTGCCAGCCCCGCAGCGCGACTTTGCCATTGCGCGCATCAATGCCCACGACAATCGTTGAGCCAAATTCGTCGAGCAGGTTTTGTAACAAGAGCGGGTTCTCAATTGCCGCTGTCCCCACCACGATGCGGGTGACGCCAATGTCGTCCAGCTTTTGCACATCGGCGATGGAGCGCACGCCGCCGCCGAACTGGATCGGCAAATTTACAGCATACAAAATGTCGTCCAACGCTCGTAAATTTTTGCTGTCGTCGAGGTTCATTGCCCCATCAAGATTGACGACATGCAGCATTTCAGCTCCAGCGTCATACCATTTTTTGGCGACGGCTACGGGGTTTTCCGAATAAACTGTCTCAGCCGATGTCTGGCCTTGGGTTAACCTCACGCAGCGCCCGCCGCGCAGATCAATTGCGGGAATGATAATCATGGGAAGTTACGATTTTCGAGGGTCGCTATCTTGTGACATTGCTCTTGCTGTTTCGCGGCTCATCTTTAATTGCTGTGGAGTTGGATGGCAAAGCTTTCAGGAATTACTTTGTCAAAAATGAACGCCTAAATACTACTCATTTTGGGTTTTCAGGCAAGGAAAATTATTACATTGATTGAATCAGAAAGGAAATATCCATAGTTGCGATTTGATAGATTGTGCTATAGTGCCTGCATTCATTGCCCCTATAAACAACCCTCAGCTTCGGTTCGGCTCCCCTGAAGATCATTAAGTAAAGTCATCATCCCAGTACGGACAACCCAAATTATCAAGCTATGGCAAAAAGACTTAATCCCATATTTCGATTAACACGTGCCTTGTTGCCTATGATGGTAGGGTTTATGGTTGTCCTCGGTGCGTTTGAGGGGTGGCTGGTCTACCGCGTGACGCATCCACGTCGGACCAGCCATGAGGCAACTCCCAGTCATTATCAATTATTTACCGGCGGAGGCATGTCCTGGAGTGAGGATCAATGGGACAATACCGATGGCACACAGGCTCAAGGATGGTTTTTACGTGGGGCCACGGGTTCCCCCGCTGTTGTGCTGAATCACGGTTATGGCAAGAATCGCGCTGAATTGCTTAATCTGGGCGTCAAGCTTTGTGAAGCTGGGTATCACGTGCTGCTCCCTGATTTGCGCGGACACGGAGCCAGTGGAGTGTCATACTCGTCCCTCGGCATTTATGAAAAAGATGATCTGAATGCCGCCATCAATTTCCTGAAAACGAAAAAGAGCGCGCAAGGACAACCATTGGTAGATGGGAATCGCGTGGGCGTTTATGGCGTGTCGCTTGGGGGATATGCCGGGCTGACGGCTGCCGCCGAAAATCCGACCATTAAAGTAGTGATTGCAGATTCAGTGTATGCAAAGCCGAATTGGTTGACGCAGGCAGTTTTGAAAGAAATGTTCAGTGCCGATCCGCCGTTGCTTGGACAATTTGCTGAGCTGGGATTGCGGGGATATTTCTGGGGCCATTATGACGAGGGATCTGCTGAGGGGGCGCTCAGTCGTTACCGCGATCAGAAACTGTGGTTGGTGACAACGCAGGTTAATACTTCGACAACCGAAGACCTGAATCAAATGGCGCTGAATTTATTCCAACAGGCGCAATTCCCGAAAGAAATCATTAAGGTCGAGCGTTTGCGCTCTGACGCGCGGGATGCCTATGATGATCGTATTGTGGGAATTTTCCGAAAGGACCTGACGAGGTAAATCTGGAAGGGCAGGGGCGTCTGAAGCGGTTGGCTATTCTTCATCGCCCCTGCTGTTCGGCTTTTTTCTACGGCTTATCAAAATAGGGATGCGTCAGGAGCATCGGCTTTTGCTTTGCGCCTGTGGGTTTTTTCAGTTCGAGTTCTTCCAACAGTGCAGAAGGCGCAATCACACTGGTACTGACGCCGCCACCATACCCGCCACCACCTGCGCGATTCAAGGCGTAGCTGTCATTTCCAACTGCAATAATCTGAGCCTTTAATTGCTTTACCGTCAGCTCTCCAATGCTTACGCCACGAATCAACTCTTCCCGTCCGTCATCAACATAAACTTTATACGTCAGGGCTGGATCGCTGAGACCTCCGCCTTTAATGATAATTCCATAGGGCATTTCCAGAGCTTTGCACATCTTGATGAGTTCCTGCTTGAGCTGGTCATAACTTTTGCCGTCACTGGATTGAATAAACAAATTGCCAATCTCAGTAGTGGCTCCGCCATTCAAGCCCGAACGTCCGTGACCATTGGAGCGCAGCATGTTTTTGCGGGGACGTCGTGACAGTAACAGATTTTTCAGCACACCTTGTTCGACCAGCGAAATCTTGCGCGCGGACACTCCCTGGTCGTCCACTTTGTAAGAGCCAAGTAAGGCTTTGTCGCCGAATTTTTCCTGTGTCGGATCATCGTAGACCGAAATATGAAACGGCAGCACACGCCGATTAAGGCGGTTTGCTAACTCGCTGCGGTCTTCGCCCTGCATTCCGACAGGCGGACGATAGCTGCAAAATTCTGGTGCCAGTAATTGGGCGAACATTTCAGCGGATGCGGGGCCAGTAAACAACACCGGACCGAGGTAGGTTTCATTCAAAACAGGCGCGACCTGAAGCTTCGTTACTTGTTCCGCCATGCGTTGAATTGATTTGGTAATCTCTGCGACCGACGGCAATTGGTCAATGCTGGTAACGTGGAAAGGAGCCGAAAGATTGACCCACATGCCATCGGCAGTTTGGGCTGCTGCACTGGCATCCAGCGAAATCATCATCATTGGGCGGCGAATGCGCGTTCCCTCGCTGTTGACCAAATACCGATGCACAAGTTGCGCCTGAAACGTGACGCGCGAATCTTTGATCGTTGGGAACTGGCGAAAGAGAGCCGACAATTCACGCACCGTCGTTTCCCAGTGCTTTTGATCGAAGCTCAGGGTTTGCGAAGGCAAGAGCAATACCGTCGCGTCTTCCTTGGAAAAATCCGGGATTTTTTCTTCGTCCACTCGATTTTTCAGAAACGCCCGTTTTCGTGCAATCTGTTCGACTGCTCCTCGATACGCGGCGTCTGTCGCCAGCCACAGTTCGTGCCGCAGCGCGTTGTAGTCGTTCTCAATCGCCACCGAAATTGGGTAGCCCATTGGTTCATTGTCGAATTCGTAACCGCCTACGCGCACATCCACCATCATCGCGCGCCCGTGATTACGCTGGGAATACAGCAATCCCCCAAACGCCGCTGTCGCCGTGAAGGTCTTGATGTCCATCGCTTCATATTCGATGAAGTAAGGCTTTTCCTGGCCTTGAATGACAAGCTTGCTGATGGATCGCTGCAACTCGTCCTGCATCGCTTTGAGAACAACATCAGAGTCGTTCGCGGCAGGTTGTGCAAAGGCGAAGTTGGCGCTGAGAAGCGCAATGGTTAAAGCGAGAGTGAATCGTTCGAATAGCTGCTTCATTATTATTTCTCGTGGGCGGTTTTCAGGGGCAACAGAGTTGTTATCTGTTGTTTGGTTGGTCCTGACTTGGTGGCGGCAAAATCGGCAACCGTTCATTCGATTTCGGTTTCTTTTGCACTTCGATTTGCGTCGTCAAGATGCTCGGTGACACCGCCGATACCGGAACCCAGCCGGATTCTGCACCACAGACGCCATTGAAAACTTCGGTCGTGTCGCTGGCAGCAACAATTTTGCTGAACGAAGTCAACGGCGTCCCGATCAAATCTACGCCGCGCACCAATTCATCGGGACGACCGTCGGCATACACGCGATACACCATCACGGGTGTGACCTGAAATGCTTGCGGCGCGCTCCGCCCGGTTGTTGTAAAGCCGCCGGAGATGTCTTGAAAAATCAGGCCGAACGGTTTGTCCTGCTTCTTGCATTCGGCGATAAGGAGTTCGCGTAACTTGGCTTCAGGAACAGTTTTGGAAACTTGCACGACCAAATTGCCTTGTCGTCCGACGGCGCGCATCCCTGGTTGTTTGCGTCCGTGTCCATTGGAACTGGGAAACCCTTTAATCGGCGAGCGCGACATCAGGAAGTTTTTCAGAATACCGTTTTCAACGACTGGTACGCGCTGCGCTTTCACGCCTTCGTCGTCGAATTGGTAATAGCCATTGAGGTCGGTGTTGACCAGTTGCTTGAGCGTCGGATCATCATAGACCGAAATGAATTCGGGCAGAATCGGTTTGTTGACTTGCTTGGTGAAAGTTTGACCAGAGTCTTCTTCTTTCTGGCGATGGCCTTCGATGCGATGCCCAAAGATTTCATGGAAGAACACGCCGCTCGCTCGCCCGGACAAAATCGCTGGCCCTGTGTAGGGTTCGATCACCGGGGCTTTGCGCAGGTCGAGCAGGTCTTTCGCCATCTTTTCAATGGCGGCGACAATCACCGCAGCGCCCGGCAATTTATCCGGCGTGAACGCATCGAACGCTTCGTAGCGATAGAGTTCCATCCCGTCTTCCGCCTTGGTCCGGGCGTAAATCGCCAATCGTGCTCGTGTGCCTCCGTGCTGAATCGCCGTGCCTTCGGAATTGACCAGATACTTCGTTGTGGCATCAGCGTTGAAGCTCACGTTGGAAGAAAGGATTTCAGGATATTTGTTGAAGATTGCCGACCAGGTTTTGAGGTTCTTTTCCCAGGCGGCTTGATCTATTTTGCCTAAGCTTGGTGTCGGTGTCATCGCCACTTGAGGTGTCTCGCGCGAAAGGTCGGCTGATTTGTCTTCCTCTTCAACTTTGACGGCCTGATTGGCTTTGATTTGAATCAGACGTTCCTGCGCAGCTTTATACTTTTGATCTGTCACCATCCAGAGCGAGCTTTTAATTGCGTCCAGATCGTCTTCGGATGAAATTGGCATTGCGCCGCCGCCGCCATAATAACCGCCGCCACCGCCAGTACGATGCGTGTTGTCGAGTTGATAATCTCCTACGCGCACGTCTACATCCAGCAACCGCACGCGCCCGCTGTCGTTATTTTGCAGCGCACCATACTGTGCTGTGATAGCGACCTGCTGTAAATCCGTGACTTGATAGGCGATCAAATATGGAGGTGGATCACCTTTTTGTTTGAGGATTTTTTGCGCCCGTTGCAATTCTTCCTGCAAAGCCGTCATCACCGCACTTTTGCTGGCGGATGGCATCGCTTTTTGGCTGATGGTTGCTGGCGCGAGAAGGGAAATGGTCAGAATGGCGGAGAGTACGTATCTCGTAAATTTCATTGAAATCAGTCAATCCTTTCAGGCAGCGAAGCTAACTTATTTGCAGGTAGGGACGCAAGGAAAAAACGTTGATGGGTTGTCAGTTGTCAATCGTCAGTTGTAATTTGTTCTGCCGCATCTATGAGGGAATAAACGGAGCGTGATTGAAGATAAAGGATTGAGAGACATTTACGTGACGATGTTGAGGCCTAATGCGTCTGAGGAAGACTATGCTGATTAAAAAAACAAGCGACATCAAATCATCTGAAATTACTGACGAAAAGCTGTATCACAAACGCCGCCAGTTTATGGTTGGTGCGGCGACAGCGGCGACGGGCGCGCTTCTGGCCGCCTGCAAAAAATCCGCGCCGCCGAATGTTGCCACTGCGCCACCGCCGAAACTCGAAGGCATTGTCAAAAGCTCGTTCACAGTAGATGAACCCCAGACCTCGCTGAAAGATATTACGAGCTACAACAACTTCTACGAATTTGGCACAGACAAAAGCGACCCTGCGGCGAATGCGCATACGCTCATCACTCGCCCTTGGACGGTTGCCGTCGAGGGCGAAGTAATGAAGCCGAAAACCTTCGACATTGACGAATTGCTGAGGCTCGCGCCGCTCGAAGAACGCGTCTACCGTTTCCGTTGTGTCGAGGCGTGGTCAATGGTGATCCCGTGGATTGGCTTTCCGTTGAACGAAATCATCAAACGTGTCGAACCGACATCCAAAGCGAAATTCGTCCAATTCACGACGTTGCTTGATCCCAGGCAAATGCCCGAACAACGCTATGGTACGCTGGAATGGCCGTATGTTGAGGGGTTGCGGATGGACGAAGCGATGCACCCGCTGGCGATTTTAGCAGTCGGGTTGTACGGGCAAGTTCTGCCGAATCAAAATGGAGCGCCAATTCGGTTGGTTGTGCCGTGGAAATACGGCTTCAAGAGCATCAAGTCAGTCGTCAAAATTCAGTTTGTCGAAACCCAGCCGCGCACGACCTGGAACTTGATGGGGCCAGATGAATACGGCTTTTACTCGAACGTCAACCCCGAAGTGAATCATCCACGATGGTCGCAAGGCTCTGAGCGCCGCATCGGCGAATTCAAACGCCGCACGACCTTGCCCTTCAATGGCTACGCGGATCAGGTCGCCAGTTTGTACAGCGGCATGGATTTGCGGAAGGAATATTGATTTAGGAAAAGTACCGCGAGCAATACTCTTCCGGCGTTAGGCAATCCGCATGAAATACCAAAACATCATCAGGCTTATTCTTCACCTTCTATGCTGGTTGCCATTAGTTAGATTGATTATTGATTGGCAGCGTGACGACCTCACCGCCAATCCGATTGAATTCCTCACGCATTCAACAGGCACGTGGGCGCTGGTGATTTTGCTGGCGTCCCTCACGATTACGCCGCTTCGCAAAATCAGAGCTTTCAATTGGACAATCAAGCTGCGCAAGATGTTAGGGCTGTATGCGTATTTCTATGTGTGCCTGCATTTTGCCATCTACATTTGGCTCGATCATTTTTTCGATTGGGCGCGCATTGGCGAAGACATTGCCAAACGTCCTTACATTACCGTTGGCTTTGCGGCGTTCTTGATGCTCGTGCCATTGGCGTTGACGTCGAACAAGTTTTCGATTCGTAAGCTGACAGGCAAGCGGTGGCAACAGTTGCATTGGCTGGTCTATCCGGCTGCAATTTGCGGCGTCGTGCATTATTATTGGCTGGTCAAAGCTGATATAACCGAGCCAATGATTTATGCCGTCGCGTTGGCGGTGTTATTGGGCATCCGAATTTTCTACAAGCTAAAGCCGCAACAAAGGAGTCCGCGTGAGTACAAACCTGACCTACAACCTTCCGACTGAATTAGCCGAAGCTGTGCAGGCTTCCGTCAACGACTGGCAGAACAATCAAAAGATCAAACAACTCTGGGCCAAAGACGCTACGCTCTGGACGAATGCAGATGAGGCGAAATGGCTTGGCTGGCTCGATATTGTGGATGCACAGTTGAATGATTTGGCTGCGTTGCAAGCATTCGCCGCCGAAGTCAAAGAAGCAGGCTTCACACAGATTTTATTGCTCGGCATGGGCGGCTCCAGCTTGTGTCCTGAGGTTTTGAAAATGACCTTCGGCAACATCGAAGGCTTCCCCGAATTGCACGTACTTGATTCGACCGATCCCGCGCAGGTCAAAACATTCGAGCAAAAAGTTGATCTCGCCCAAACGCTGTTCATCGTTGCCAGCAAATCCGGCAGCACGCTCGAACCCAATATTTTCAATCAGTATTTTTATCAGCGCGTCGTCGAAACCGTTGGTGCAGACGAAGCGGGGAATCATTTCGTCGCGATCACCGACCCCGGTTCCAAAATGCAACAGGTTGCCGAACGCGATCATTTTCGCCGCATCTTTTTCGGCTGGGCGAACATCGGTGGACGTTATTCCGCGCTCTCGAATTTCGGCCTGATTCCGGCGACAGCAATGGGCGTGGACACCGCGCTGTTGTTGGCTTCTGCCAAAGAAATGGTCGAAGCGTGCAAGGGGGATGAAGAGAATCCCGGCCTGACGCTTGGCGCAATTTTAGGCACGGCGGCAAATCATGGACGCGACAAACTGACGATCATCGCTTCACCCGGCATTCACGATTTGGGTGCGTGGATGGAACAACTTGTAGCAGAATCCACGGGCAAAGAAGGCAAAGCGATTATTCCCGTGGATCGTGAGGCGATTGATAACGTCAATGTTTATGGGGCTGATCGCATCTTCGCGTATGTTCGCTTAGCTTCCGCGCCTGACGCCGAACAAGACGCGCAAGTCGCCGCGCTCGAAGCCGCAGGCCAACCCGTCATTCACATCGAAGTCAAAGACATTTCCGATTTGGGCCAGCAATTCTTCTGCTGGGAAATTGCCACAGCCGTGGCAGGCGCAATCATCGGCATCAATCCGTTCAATCAGCCCGATGTCGAAGCGAGCAAAATCGAAACCAAAAAACTGACCAGCGAATACGAAGAAAAGGGAAGTCTGCCCGCCGAAACGCCTATTTTTACAGGCGATGGCGTGCAGTTATTCACCGATGAAGCCAACGCGGCAAAACTTTCGGGCGCGACGCTTGCTGAATATTTGCGGTCGTTCGTGAATCAAATCGGCGCGGGCGATTATTTCGCCGTGCTGGGCTACATCGAAATGAACGAAGCGCACGAAGCCGCTTTGCAAACGGTTCGTCACGCAGTTCGGGACAGCAAGAAAGTCGCTACGTGTTTGGGCTTTGGCCCGCGCTTCCTGCATTCGACCGGACAGGCGTACAAAGGCGGCCCGGACAGCGGCGTGTTTCTGCAAATCACCTGCGACGACGCAAACGATTTGCCTGTGCCTGGGCAAACCTTCACGTTTGGGATCGTCAAAGCCGCACAGGCGCGCGGCGATTTTCAAGTCTTGTCAGATCGCGGTCGCCGTGCCTTGCGCGTACATCTCGGCGCAGATGTCGCAGCAGGATTGCAAACTCTGCAGGCAGCGCTGAACGCAATAATTTGAACCACGGGGAGACGGGGGACACGGGAAATAAATAGGGAACAGTGAATCGGCAGCTTCGCTCAGATTTTGATCTCAAGACTTATTAAGATTGTTATTTCCCCGTGTGCCCCGTGGTTAATTCATCAGGAGAAATTTAATGCAATTGGGAATGATTGGACTGGGACGAATGGGCGCGAATATGGTGCGCCGTTTGATGCGTGGCGGCCACGATTGCGTCGTCTTTGATTTGAATGCCGATAGCGTAAAGGCTCTCGCCGGTGAAGGCGCAACGGGCGCGGAATCGCTCGACGATTTCGTTGCCAAACTCAATGCGCCGCGCGCTGTGTGGATTATGGTTCCGGCTGGCAATCCGACGGAACAAACGGTGCTGACCTTGTCGCAAAAACTTGCTGCCGGAGACATCATCATTGACGGCGGCAATTCGTTTTTCAAAGACGATGTGCGTCGCAGCAAGATGCTGGCAGAACGCGGGATCAATTATGTGGACGTCGGCACAAGCGGCGGCATCTGGGGCCTGGAGCGCGGCTATTGCATGATGATTGGCGGGCCGCAATCCGTAGCACAACATCTTGATCCGATCTTCAAAACGCTCGCGCCGGGCGTTGGCACGATTGAAAAAACACCGGGGCGCGAAAATCTGCAGAGCACCGCCGAGCAGGGCTATTTATATTGTGGGCCATCTGGCGCAGGCCACTTCGTCAAGATGGTTCACAACGGCATCGAATATGGTTTGATGCAGGCCTATGCCGAAGGCCTGGACATCTTCCGCAACGCGAATTCCGAAAGCTTGCCGGAAGACATTCGTTATGATCTGAACATCGCGGACATTGCCGAACTTTGGCGGCGCGGCAGTGTCGTCGGTTCGTGGTTGCTGGATTTGACGGCGATGGCGCTCGCGGAAAACCCGTCGCTCTCGAATTACAGCGGCTTCGTGCAGGATTCCGGCGAAGGGCGTTGGACGATTCAAACCGCGATTGAAGAGGCTGTTCCTGTAGATGTGCTGGCGACATCTCTGTTCGCTCGCTTCCGTTCGCGACAGGATCAAACGTTTGCCGACAAAGTGCTGTCCGCAATGCGCAACAAATTCGGCGGCCACATCGAACGCCCGACGGGTGGATGATAAGATTCTACCCGCCCTGAGGAGGTTCTATGTCAGATGTCACGCTCGAAAACATTTATCGCCAAGCAACTCAACTGCCGCCTGAAGATCAGCAGAAGTTGATTGATGCCATCAGCGCACGGCTGAAGAAAAAGACGTTGGGCAAACGCGTTCAGCCCAGCGTGCCATACAAAGATCGTTCGCGCGAGCATCAGTGGTTACGCGAGAATAGTCGGAAATATATTGGGCAATGGGTAGTGCTGGAAGGCGATCAGTTGCTCGCACACGGGACCAACGCCAAAGAAGTTTTCGCGGCTGCTGATTCTACAGGCATTGATCGTCCACTTCACTTCTTTGTGGAAGACCCTGACCTTCCAACCTTTTCTGGTTTTTAGCCATGTCCCATAACCTAACCTTTGAGATCGTTCACGAATATGACTCGTCTAAAGGTGGCATTTGGCTTCCCGCTTTTCTGACTGTTGGCGGGGCAACTATAGATTGTCAGGTCAAAGTTGACACGGGGGCGGAGTACTGTTTATTTCAACGAGAACTGGGCGAAGATTTGGGACTTGAAATTGAGCGCGGGCAATTGATTACTCTCAAATCACTAAATGGAATTACTCGTGCTTATGGTCACGAAGTTGAACTCAGCACGCTTGGACTGGCGTTTTTCGTGACCGTTTATTTTGCCGAAGATTATGGCCTGACTCGCAATTTGTTGGGCAGAAATGGCTGGCTGCAACAAGTCAAGATAGCGGTGGTTGATTACGAAGAAACACTTTACCTGAGCGCATATGAGCCACTTATCAATTGAGAACTCAAATGACTGACATAACTGAACAAAAGCAACTTCTCGGTGAAATCGCTGATCCGTGCGTGATGGTGATTTTTGGTGCCGCAGGCGATTTGACGAAACGGAAATTGATTCCAGCGCTTTATAACTTGGCCAAAGGGAATTTGCTGTCGCGGGAATTTGCGGTGATCGGCGTGGCGCGCGATGCGTTTACGACCGAAAGCTGGCGGGCAGAAATCAGCGCACATGCAAAAGACTATGCGACAGATGTGCTTGATCCAGATTTATGGGATTGGTTTCAGCACCGTCTTTATTATGTGCAGGGCGAATTCGGCGATGCGGTGACGTTCCAAAAACTGCGCGAACAACTTGAGGCTGCAAATCAAAGCCACAATACACACAGCAATTATTTGTATTACCTCGCCACGCCACCCATGTTTTTCTCGACCATCGTGAAACAGCTTGGCGATGCGGGGCTAGTCAAAGAAGAGGAACATCACTGGCGGCGCGTGATTATCGAAAAGCCGTTTGGTCGTGATCTCGAATCCGCGCAGGCGTTGAATGCTGACATTTGCACGACGCTGACTGAGCCGCAGATTTATCGCATAGATCATTACCTCGGCAAAGAAACCGTCCAGAACATTTTGGCCTTTCGTTTCAGCAACGGCATTTTCGAACCAATTTGGAATCGCAACTACATTGACCACGTGCAGATTACGGTGGCGGAGAGTTTGGGGGTCGAGCAACGCGGCGGCTATTACGAGACGGCAGGCGCGATGCGCGATATGATTCCGAATCACACGATGCAGTTGATTGCGCTGACGTGCATGGAGCCGCCGATTTCGTTCGATGCCGACGACGTGCGCGACGAAATGGCGAAGGTCATTCACGCGATCAATCCGTTCGATCCTGAAGAGGTACTGACGCATGCGGTGCGTGGGCAATACGATGCGGGACAGCTTGGCGAGCAAAAAGCCATTGCGTATCGCAGCGAAGAAAAAGTTTCACCCAATTCGGCCACAGAAACTTTCGTGGCGTTAAAGCTGGAACTTGACAACTGGCGGTGGGCCGACGTCCCGATTTATGTTCGAACCGGCAAACGCTTGCCAAGACGCCTGACCGAGATTGCGATTCAATTCAAACACGCACCGTATCAACTCTTCCGTAAAACCAATGTCGAAAAGCTGCGCACGAATCGCCTCGTAATTCACATTCAACCGGACGAAGGGATTTCGCTGCGCTTTGGCGCAAAGATTCCCGGCCCGATTGTGAACCTCGGCGCGGTCAAGATGAGCTTCAATTACAAAGATTATTTTGGCAGCACGCCGAGCACGGGCTACGAACGTCTGATCTACGACTGCATGAACGGCGATCAGACATTGTTTCAGCGCGCCGACATGGTCGAAGCGGGCTGGGCGGTCGTTGATCCGATCCTTGATGTGTGGCAAGCCCTACCACCGCGCACGTTCCCGAATTACGCCAGCGGAACCTGGGGACCGAAAGAAGCGGCAGAGTTGCTGGCGCGCGATGGACGACAATGGCGCGAGATTCATGAGTGACACGAGGCTTGGCGATGGTTGCGCGCCCTTCTTTCCTATGACATCATCTGGCACCGAGCGGCATCAATTTTCCTGATAGACAAACCTGTGGTTGATTCCACCCTTTTCAAGGAGTTCCCAATGAAACATCGAATCCAGGCGCTACGCTATTTGGTCAGCGCATTTGCGCTCGGTTGTGCTTTCTCGCTGGTTGGCTTCGCGCAAGCTGCGTCCGGCAACCAAACGAAGCCCGCGACACCGCCGAAAGAATGGCCGACAGATCGCGTGGGCGGCATTATTGCCGAATGGACGCGCGCCAAAAATTGGACGAAGGAATACATTGACAAAATGCCGGAAGACGCGATGAGCTTTAAGCCGATTCCTGAAGTGCGCAGCTTTGCAGAACAGATGATTCACCTTGCCAGCGCCAATTTCTTTTATGGAGTGCGCGGTACTGGCGCGACCAATCCGTATCAGGGCAAAGACCTGACCAAAGTGGACGAATATAAAACCAAAGCAGGATTAACCAAGATCGTGATGGAAAGCTATGACTTCGTCATCAACTCCGTCAAAGTGATGGACGCCGCGAAATTGGAAGAACGAAGCGTCGCGCGCGGTACGAATACGCCCCGCGCCGAATTTTTGGTGATGGGCTTTGAGCATCAAACGCATCACCGCGGGCAAACCACGATTTACCTGCGGATGAAAGGCGTGACGCCACCACCGGAACCATTTTAAGAAGGAGCGAGACTGTGAAAGAAAGAATTGAATTATTACGCTATTTTATTAGCACTCTGGCCGTGAGCATTGCTTGTTCGATGGTGGGCTTGGCGCAAGTGTCAGCGCCTGCGGCCAATAAAGCGATCGCTGCGCAGGCGACCGCGAATAAAGCGATGGAGGACGGGCGAACCAAAATGATTGCCGATTGGACACGCGCCAAGGAATATACAAAAGAATACCTCGACGCGATGCCGGAAGATGGCACGAACTTCAAGCCGAATGCACAGGACAAAGATATGCGAACATTTGCTGAGCAAATGCTTCATCTGTCCGCCAATCTATTTATGTTGGGTTCAACTGCAACAGGCGGAGCAAATCCATATCAAGGCAAGAACCTGGAAAAACTGGATGAATATAAGGCGAGTAAAGCGGCGCTCAGTAAAATTGTGTTGGAAAGCTACGACTTTATGATTGCCGCTGTGAAAAACATGGATTTAGCTAAAGCGGGTGAGCCGCTCAAGCTGTTCAATCGCTTCGACACGACACGCAGCGGTGCGATTGCCGCCGCCTTCGAGCATCAAACGCATCATCGCGGTCAGACGACGGTTTACATTCGGATGAAAGGTGTTAAGCCACCGCAAGAGAAGCTCTTCTGAGAAATCAAAAGGCAAATATCAAAAGGCAAAAGTGAAATTTGGAAGAAGGCTTTCAAATCAGAAAAAATAAAGTGCGGCCCTTTTAACTTTTGATATCGCCTTTCACTTTTGATTTGTTGTGAGAATCACTGAAATCTTTTATTCCATTCAAGGCGAGTCCAGTTACGCGGGCTTGCCTTGTGTGTTTGTGCGGTTGACGTGGTGCAATTTGCGCTGTACGTGGTGTGATAGTGAATACACGTTCAAAGGCGGCACGGAAATGACTATTGCTGAGGTGCTGGAGCAGGTCAGACGTTATGACTGTAAGTTAGTCGAAGTCACAGGTGGTGAGCCGCTCGTGCAAAAACAGCCGTGCTGTGAATTGGTCACGCGGCTTTGTGATGAAGGCTATACCGTGTTAATCGAAACAGGCGGCAGTTTGGATGCGAGCGGACTGGACCCTCGCGCCATCAAAATCCTTGATGTGAAATGTCCGGGGAGCGGGGAAGCGGATCAAAATTTTTGGGCAAACCTCGAAATACTCAACCCAAAAGATGAAATCAAGTTCGTCATTAAAGACCGCGCAGATTTTGATTATGCGCTGGTGGTGATTGAAAAATATGCACTTGAAAATCGTGAGCCGTTTGCATTGATGTCGCCTGTGTGGGGAGCTGTCGACTGGAACGATTTGGCGGCGTGGATTTTGCAATCAGGAGTGCGCGCCCGGATGCAATTGCAACTGCATAAGCTGATTTGGGGGGCAGATACAATTGGAGTTTGAAACACAAATGCTTTCAGTCGTGTTAGCCAGTGGAGGAATGGATAGTTGCGTCACGACCGCGATTGCATCGCGCGAATCGGACGAGCT